>WTHI01000008.1:0-3237 GCA_011523185.1 Methanobacteriota archaeon | reverse complement strand
TCTACAAAGGGACTCAAATTTTCTATGCTCTGATTGATTTCGAAGGGCTAAACCCCACAAACAACAATGAACAACAAAATGCAAGCAGAGAAATCATCCGTTGGGGTGGATATACCCCTGAACCACAGACAACTTGCGGAGGATCTATTTTCAATCACGATAACGTGTTTTTCATTCACCCGATTACTAAGCAGAAGATGTTAGCAGTCTCATATTGGGGTGCTGGATTGAGACTTGTTGATGTTTCTGAACCCCCTCAAATTGCAGACCCACTAGGCATTTCCTGGCCGCCAGAAACCGGCCGCTGGCTTGGTTGCCCCACAGATGATGCAGGATGGTATGGGCCTGATGGCGGTGGCCATGCAAACATGGATCCTGATGTTTGGTTGGACGCAAATGATGGAAATGACAACATCCACTATGCAGTCCCTCAAGACAATCTGATTTGTTCAGGAATCAGTGAGTATGACCCTGTAGAGACCTGGCCCGAACATTGTGGAACTGGACCAGATGACGCTACCTACAGTGAAAATTGGAGGCATTACACATACATCGCTCCAGAATACGGATCTAACGCAAACCATACTGGATACATATGGACCATCGACACAACTGATCCAACCAAGCCGTTCTTAGTGTCTAAGTGGAAGTTGCCAGGAGAAAGCACTCTGGCAGATGGATCAACACACCCTCACCACTACATCCCTGGAGGGTACATATTCAGCCCCCACAATGGAGATACTGGATTGAGCGGTCACGTCTATTGGACTCACTACCATGCAGGTGTTTGGATTACCGACCACGGCCATATTTGGGATGAGCTGGTTTGGGAAAACGGCTACCCTGAACCAGATAGAGGATTTCAGGCAATAACTCAACTGGCTCCTTCACATACCCTCGGTTATTATTTGCCAGCGGGGCCCGATTGGATTGATGACCCGACAAATTCCCTAGGATATGATATGGCTGATTGTTGGGCTTCTTGTATGATTCCATTCGATTGGGGTCTACAATATGATCCAAGAGGATTCGTTTTCATCTCGGAAATGGTCAGTGGTGTATACGTAGTCCAGTTCGACGAAGATTATGATTCAAGATATGATTACCCCGCCCTATGGTCAGTAGAGGCATCTGATGAATGAGGTGGAACTAATGCGCGTTAGAATCGCATTGGTAATGGCAGCTGTGTTATTGATGGCTCCGACTGCATCCGCTCACGGAGCAAACACATTCGCTTTCATAATGAGAAATAATTCAGTTCAGCCAGACGAAGCCTCCGTTCAACAGAATGATACCTTGATTTTTTACAACGTAGTAGATAGAAATCGAACCCTCAATTTTACCACTGAGGGAAAAAATGGCACAATAGAATGGGAGTGTGAAACTGGTCCTTCGAATTCGCTTACTACCGATGATGAATGTCGAGTCTGGCTTGACCCAGAATACTACAAGCCTACAATTTTGGAAATACAGATTTTCAACAATGGGTCATTATGGCGTATCGTCAACGTAACGGTCCAATTAGACAACCATACCGAAAATGGACCCCCCGATGGAGGTTTTAGTTTGCCTGGAGGTGGACAAGAGCCATCCGAATCAAGTGATGATTTTGAGTTTGAAAATTTCTTGCTAATTGGCGCAATCGTATCATTCGTTGCCGCAGCTAGTATTTGGGTAATGAGGAACAATGCCAGAGAAGATTCGAATAACATAGCAAAGGAGGAAAAAGTGGAATGAGAATCAACTTGCATGTAATATCGGTAATTCTAGTCACTATCGGTCTTCTGACCGCTGGTTGTATGGGAGAGGAAGAAAGCCCATTTTACGGTGAAGAAATAAAGCCAGTAGTGGCAGTTGAAGACTTCATTTTACTCGACGAGGATGGTGAGCCTTACGCACTAAGCGAACTAGAAGGAAAAGTCATCGTTATCGCTTTCTTATTCACCCGTTGCCCTGACATATGCCCAATTGTAAGCGCTAACTTACACTACGTCGCTGAACAATTGGGAGATGCATATGGTGAAGAAGTGGCAATTCTATCCATCACAGTAGACCCTTGGACTGACAACTCTACTGTACTGAAGCAATACTCTGATGACCGAGGATTCCATTGGCCACACCTTACAGGAAGCTTGGAAGAATTACAACCGGTATGGGTTAACTTTGATGTTGGATTAACCACTTATGATTCTGACCAAGATGGAGATGGAGTGGCGGATGGATTTGATCTCTGTGCAGATACACCTGAAGGCGAAGAAGTCGATGACGAGGGATGTGGAGTTGACACACAACAGTCTGAGGATTCGGCAGTTACCGTCAAGCATCATCCTCTAAGTTACTGGGTAGACCATACTACGGGGACAATCATCGTTGACAAGAATTTCAATCAAAGAGTTTGGTGGGGAGACACCGATTGGAATGCAGAAATGGTTCTAGAAGACATACTGTACCTACTTGAGGAATGAATATGCATCAGAAAATATTCGCAATTCTTCTTGTTTCGATTTTACTATCTGGGTGTCTAGGTCAAGACGACAATGATATCGAATTCAATGGAATAGAATATCGAGAACCACCTGAGGCACCTGATTTTACCTTGATTGATCAAAATGGAGAGGAATTCACTCTCTCAGACCTAGAAGGCAAGGTAGTTGTTGTGGCTTTTATTTACACCAGTTGCCCTGATATTTGTTTGGCAATTTCAGCAAATATGGCATATGCTCAGGATAGTCTAGGTGAGGAAAGTGATGATGTCGTTTTCGTCTCGGTCACTATTGATCCTGCAAGAGATACAGTGGAACATCTATCCGATTGGACTGAATCTAGAGGATACAATTGGACCCATCTAACTGCTGAAAGGCCAAGTACTCTGATGGAAGTTTACTCATCATGGAACGTGATTGTTGACGACGAGCACATTGCCGCTAGTGCCCCACCAGAAGGCGCAATGAATAGGGTAGTATTCCTAAATTCGAGCAACGAGACAATAGTTGTAGATTATCTAAATTCAAACTTAGAAGTTTCTGATACAGTGGCTGATTTAGACAACAAAGCAAGAAATTCGGTAGAAGTTAATTTCTCTACAGAAGGCTGGACATTGATGAATTGGAATCATACCTCTTGGAGTTGGCAGGAATCAGAAGAGGGCTATCTTGAGGGTTTCGCTACTTACGATGACCACTTGGCTTGGGTTGAGTCAGGAGCAAACACTTCTCTGCTTCCAGTAGGTGTTGATTG
>WTHI01000109.1:0-3255 GCA_011523185.1 Methanobacteriota archaeon | reverse complement strand
CCATACACCATTCCAACAAAAATAGGGTGGCAAATAGTCAATGGATACCTTAGGAATAACTGACTAAGAGAACCACCTTCTAACATGAGCCTGTGGTCTTCGTCGAGACCCTCCAGTACCTCACGCCAGCCAGCCATCGTGCGGCGGCAAGAATCGGATTCTAATACCGTTCCTATGAAAAAACGAGTCTTCTGAGCAGATATCGATTATTTTTGCAAACCGATATGTACAGAAGTAGTTTCTATATTCCATTTGGGGCTATTTTCAGATGCATCTCGGATGAAGGGGATTAATGACACACGTAAACCAGCCACATCTACGCCCCAAATCCCATGTTTAACACCTGATAATCGAGTGAGTAATTTAGAGGCCATATTTACCACTCCTCTAATTTTCTTTCTTTCATAATTATACAATAATGCTGCAATTTGGATAATCCCCTGAACTGCATCTGTTTCTATTGGTTTATCTAGAGGCTTAAGCGATTTCCAGAGGTCTTCCCAGGATTCATGAGCATGCCAAAATTTTCCTTCATCAAATAATTCGCAGCCTTCAATAAACAGATTTTTTTGTTCTTCATCTAGTTCATCCCAAGCCATTAAATTTGAATCATGAGGCATTGGTTGTTGACCTTTCATCGCCTCTCACTCCCTTACTCCTATGGACGCAGACATTATGACGGGTTCCCTGCCGAGTACAATCGATAGGAGGGGTATGGGATGACCGAAGATGATTCGTTATTCACGATTACAGAGGGACATCTAGATAGTGGAATGCGTGGAATTCCAGTAGGTACTTGCAAAACTTCGTTCGTAGATCCAATAGAAGGAGTTCACTACGTAGGTTATCCAGTTGAGGACCTTGCAAATCTCGAAGAAGAGGATGTAATCTATCTTCTAATGCACAAGAGATTGCCTACTGAAGAGGAATCTGAAGCATTCCGAACAGAACTTGCCCACCGAGCCATGGAAATGCCTACTGGCGCTCTCCGTGTACTAGAGTCTCTAACCCCGGGTAGCGGTCACCCGATGGATTGGCTATCAATGGGGATAATGGCTTTGGGAGCAGCAGATACTACCGGCGATGTACGTACAGATTCCATGAACCTCATCGCTCGAATGCCAGAATTGATGGCGCGTATATTCCTATTGAGGGGTGGCAAGAAAGAAAACCTCCAGCCGAGTAAACCAGAACTCGGTTTAGTTGAGAATTTCACCCACATGTTGGGGATGACTGGTGAAGAAGCCGAGAGGATGAATAGAGTTCTGAGATTCTTCTTCATCCTCCATCTTGATCACGGTGGAGGTAACCTTTCCACATTTACAGGAAAGGCAGTTGCTAGCGGTCGTGCTACAGTTTACGCATCGATTGCATCTGCAATGAATGCCCTATCGGGGCCACTTCATGGTCGTGCAAACCAATCATGTCTAGAGTTCGTACAAAGAATTGGAACTGATGACCCTGATGCAATCGAGGCATTCGTTAGGGCAGAATTAGCCGCAAAGCGACCTATATTCGGGTTCGGACACGGCGTTTTAAGGGCCGAAGATCCAAGAGCAAGATTGCTAATTGGACTTGGTGCAGAAGTTTGTCCCGAAGACGAAAATTATCGTATTGTCAAAACCCTTAGAGATGTAGTCCCACCTATTCTGAAAGAACATCCAAAAATCAAAAATCCATATCCCAATGTAGATTTGGGTAGTGGTTCTCTATTGCATGCTATTGGATTCCGTAAACCCGATTATTATACTACATTCTTTGGATGGGCAAGGGTTGCAGGAATATGCGCCCAAATCATGGATGAGCGCAATGCAAGAGATGGTCGAGGAACACCGATTTACCGCCCTAAATATATTCCAATAAATCAGCCTCATAGAAGACTGGAATAATTCATTCAGTGATTTTCACCTGAACCTCTATGGCCAATTATTCTGGCACAACCCCAAGGCCGCCCCTCGTGTAAATCATCAGTCCAAGACTCAGGTCGACCGGACCAATTCCATTTTTCTGCATCGGAAGCAATTGCATTTTTTCTAACATTTTCATTTATCTCATGCCACATTGGTAGAGAATTTGTAGCCTCTAAGATAAGGTCGGGTCTTTCCAACTCATCCGCATTATTTAGTCGGTCTCGCCATTCTTCATCTAAGGGCTGACTAGCTGGTCTTGGCCAACGCACATCGCCATTAGGTAAACTATGGATTGTTGGATCGATGAAATCTGAAATTAATGTGATTCCAGCCTCCAACATAATTGTTTCAAGTTTTAACGGAGCGGGCCAAACGTGCAATCCCATCTCCTGACTAACTCTGAATAAACGGTTGAGTCCTTTGCCTGTGAGTGACACAGGCGACCCCGGGTGAATGAATCTCTCCCAACCATGCAGGTAATGCAGAGCCATACCTACCACAGGCATACCCTTTCGTCTGCGATCTCTAATTAATCCAGAAACGGTATTTGAAACGAAGTTTGGTGAACCAATCAATCGCTTAATCTTGGATTTCCCCCACGATCTCAGATGTGGTGATAACTGGGTATTTGGTATTGAAACTCCACTAATTTTTACTGCTTCGGCTATTTTTGGGGAGAACCCGTAAATCATAGTAGACCGTTTAGGTAAATCTAGGCCATCCAGAGATTCCTCAACCTTAGTCATCATTCTAGCAAGATGATTTGTATGATCCGAGATTTTGGATACGGGATGAGGGACTTTCAATTCGATATTGACCGTCTTGGAGGAAGCCCGCCAAAGTTCTGTAAAATCTGAGCTGTCGAGCAAATCATCGAATTTGTTCACTCCCTTAGCCTTGAATTCTTCACTTTGCATAAGTTCGGGGCATCTTTCATTTTTCGGTAATGCCCCTTCGAATAGGTCATCATGCCAGAGCATCAATTCTCCATCTGCGCTGAGCCTCAAGTCGAGTTCAACACCATCTACATGGCTCATCCCATGCTCTAAGGCTTCAACTGAATTTTCAGTTGGTCGAACCCATGTCGAATCGGTTGACACATGTTGTCGAGTACTCGGAGGGTATTGAATAAGCCCTCTTTGCCACTAGTAATGCCGCCCCAATGCTCATACCCCTATACTTCGCCGCGAAAGTAGGTGAAGATGTGTCAGAGACAGTAGAATTGGATAAAGAATCAGACCCTCAAGCAGTTAGAGGATATGCCTTCTATGATTGGGGAAAGTCGGCTTTTGAGACTTCAGTAACAGTTGCAGTGTTGCCCGCATGGTACGCTTATCTTTTCTTG
>WTHI01000027.1:2993-12679 GCA_011523185.1 Methanobacteriota archaeon | reverse complement strand
CAAAGCGAAGAGATTCTCTCTCGGGACGGAGGGTTTGGCGAACCTGCCACCAAGCATCCATTGGTATTCGACCAGTTAAGCGCCAAACTCGATTTGTGGCTCGGTCCGGGCTGAGCCTCTTTGATTCGCTCTCAATTGCCGGAACTCTTCCCCAACCGCATAATGCAGCCTGTTCAAATTTTGATTTTCCTGCATTTTCCTCGGCGCGTTCAATAACCCTAGGTAGATCGAAATTATCGATATTATATCCAGTAATGAAATCTGGATCTTCATCTCGAACAAGTCTAGTCATGCCTTCCAGAATCTCTTGTTCTGAACCACGGAACTCATGCTCAGTTCGAGATTCGCCTCGTGCAATTACAACTGCTGCACAAAGTATTGTATTGTGTTGAACGCTTGTCTCTAGGTCGAATGAAAGGGTGACAAATGGAGTAGGGAATGGGTCTGTGCGAGATAGATCTGCGATATTGCAGGCCACCACCATATCACACGGATATAGACCAGAACCGCCGAAGTCGCGAATCTTCTCTGCGGCTTCGACTCTCTTACCATCAAACTCACTGGCTAATTCAGAAGGGGCGCGAGGTCCAGCCCACAGAACTTCTCCACCACTTGCGATATGGGGCCCTAGGTCTAAGTCCAACAATAAGCGCTGAACAAAGAGAATATCAGCGCTGGAAACTTCCCATTCTGCCTCTAGTCGTTTCCTTAGCCTCGGAACTACGTATGGCTGTTCAACTTCGACTCTGTAATGCGGCTTTACTCCATATGGAGTCCACTTGTCAATCGGCTCTGCGATTGATACAACCTCATCCATCTCCTGAACGATTTCAAGGTGGTCTTTCAAATCCCTATCTCGGCCTGGTTTGCCAGAGGGAGCAATCTCTAGGAATGGACTCAGGCCATCCACTAGCAGTACCACGGAATGGCCTTCTCGCGCACGACACCATAATTCGACAACTGTGCGCGGCGGTGTAGAAGCCACCGCTTGATAAGATCCAGAGACGATACAAACCTCTCCATCCCATCGCATTGCGACACCTTGCTCAGAGGGAAATAGAGTCAGCAATCAACCCTTGTGTGGCGGCTTGGAACGGCAGTTTGAGGTGATTTGTTAGAAATTGTTGAAAGCCTAGCGCTCCCGCTCTATCACAATCGGTGGGCGCATGATGGAGGAGACCGAGTCTGACGGCGAGCCTTCTATTGATTGGGACAGTCTCACTTTCAGCTTCCAAGAAACTGACAGGATGTATATTGCAACCTGCAAACAAGGAGAGGAATGGGAACCTGGGATTATGCAGGATTTCCAAGATCTCTCGCTATCACCTGCTGCTGGAGTAATTAACTACGGGCAGGGATTATTCGAAGGAATGAAGGCTAGAAGAGCCGAAGATGGTAGAGTTCTATTATTCCGTCCAGAATTGAATGCAAGGCGCGCTCAAGATGGCTGCAAGCGACTAGGTATGCCTGTCGTGCCGGAAGAAATGTTCCTCGATGCTGTTCACTTAGTAGTCCAAGAGAATCTCAGATGGCTACCCCCTACTGGTCGGGGAGAATTATACATCAGACCACTGGTGTTTGGAAGTGGCTCAATCCTTGGAGTAGCGCCTGCACCCGAATACACATTTTTGGTCTACGTGGTTCCGGTTGGACCGTACTTCAAAGGAGGATTGAATCCGATTTCACTCAAGGTATCAGACGAATATCATAGAGCCGCACCGGGTGGCTCTGGAGGAGTAAAGGCGATTGGAAACTATGCACCAGGAATGATGCCTTCAAAGAA
The DNA here is from genome assembly GCA_011523185.1 of Methanobacteriota archaeon. Classification (GTDB taxonomy): domain Archaea; phylum Thermoplasmatota; class Poseidoniia; order Poseidoniales; family Thalassarchaeaceae; genus MGIIb-O1. The sequence goes on along the minus strand of WTHI01000027.1, from coordinate 10,896 downwards.
TGCAAAAGCCGATGGATATGCTGAGATTATCTATCTTGATGCCGTCAACCATCGCTATGTCGAAGAAGTTGGAGCGGCCAATTTCTTTTGTATCAAAGACAAGGTACTCTACACTCCAGAATTAACCGGAACTATCCTTCCAGGAATTACTCGCTTGTCTGTCATTGAATTGGCTCGAAGTCTAGGCTACCAAGTTCTCGAGACTAAGGTAGATATCGATTTTGCAATGGATTCCGATGAAGCATTTTGTGCTGGGACCGCTGCTGTAATTTCCCCTATTGGTTCAATCGAACACGGTGGTAGTATCGCAACCTATTGTGATGGAGAAGTTGGTGCTATCACAAAGCAACTCTACGATGCTTTAACTTCAATTCAAGAAGGCCGCGCTACAGACACCTTTGGTTGGACGCCTTCAGTCTAGGAAATCTCCCTAGTCATTACTTCAAGCCCTTCGAATCTAACTTCTAGCTTGATTTCGCAATTAAGATTACACAGATTTATTCCATTTTCCATTAGAGAGATTGTCTCAGTATAATTCCAATGAGTTGTATTCGAATATTCTGTCGAAATCACACAAGGAGATTCGACAATTATCTCAGAATTTGATAAAGCAGGATTGGTTGTACCGTTCAACGATGAAATTAGCATGGTTGGATATCTGCTTTCATCGTTGATGTTGTAATATGTAAGAAATTTCACCTTGAAAAATTCTTCTTCCATGGCAAAAATGTATACTCCGTCATTAGGATTTACTCGATGAACAGAGATGTCATAGGCGTACCATTCCAATCTCTCTCCAGTATTGTTTGAAAGTTCTTCATCAGGCTTTTCCAAAACCTCCGAAAAATCGAAACCCTCTAAGAAAGTCCAACTAATTTTGTCTCCGAGAAAAATATCGGTTGAAGAAAATTTAAGCCAATAATTAGTTTCATTTCCAAGCATTTGATTCGGTAAATCGAAATGAGTAAATGAGTTAGTATCCGTTGCATCTATCTCCGTTGTGAAAGTAGCACCATCAGCACCTAATTTAGCTACCACTAACCCTTCTGAATTAGACTGTGAGTGTAAACCAAATGAACACGGATAATTTTCTCCGTCAACAGACAATGAAAGTTCTAAGGAAGACCATTCTAAATCATCCTCACCTTCGATTATTGAGAGTGTGATCAATTCATTATTTGATTGAGAATCATGATTTGTAGAATTAATCTCGAAGCCGATTACGTTACTCGTTCCTCTGTCGGGCTCATAGGACGTCACAAGATATGTCCAACCTGCTGCAATGATGAGCAATATTGCAATCGGGATGATAACTAATTTTCCCCTTCGGCTAATTCTAACACCTCAAGTTGATTTACACAACTGGTGGGTCAATGCTTCAAACGTTTGTCTGTCGAAATTCTTCTTTTCCCCATCTCGACGTAGTGAATTTCGCAATGGAATAGCCATCCTATGATTGCCATTGAAAGATTCTGAGTGTCTAGAAATAAAGTCCCAGTATAAATTTGTAATTGGACAGTTTTTCTTCGGATCATACTGACATTCTTTGCAATAATCGCTCATTCTATTGATGTATGCGGCACCAGAGATATACGGTTTTGTCATCATCGATTCACCTAGAGCGAAAGTACCCATCCCCAATACATTGGGTTCGACTACCCAGTCATAGGCATCGATGAATGCAGCATGGAACCAATCAGTCAATTGGCGAGGGTTGACGTCTAGTAGTGAAGCTATGTTTCCCAGTACCATCAAGCGAGGTATATGATGAGTCCAACCATCTTCGATTACAGAATCCACCACTGTGTCAAGACAATTTAATCCTGAATCTGCATTCCAGTAAGCCATTGGTAGATTATTTTCTTGAGTTAAGTGATTAGGATGTTGTGTAGGGTCAGAGGAGTTGTGTGCGTAACCTCCACCATACCACATTGCATCTCTAACCTCCGTTAAAGTCCGATTGACTGAGATATTCTCGAATCCATCAGTAATGTCATGAACATGTTTCACATATTCTCTCCAAATTAGTTGGCGTACAAAACCTTCAGTACTGTTCATTGGAGCGGGTGTTCTCAAAACTGATTCAAGCAAATTTGCTGGCATAATCCTGTGTATATTTACTAACGAAGCCAATCTGCTATGGAAAAGACCCTTACTTTGTGTTGACATTGCATCTTCATACGGGCCAAAATTAGGCAAATGTAGCATAGCAAAATCGAGCGCCTCGAGGGCTTGTGAATGATTTGTTGGAATTTTACTCAAATCTATTTTTCCGGGATTGTCATAAAACGCTGTATTCACTAATTCCTCAACCTCTCGATCTAAGTCTGTAACCTCAAATCTAGGTTCTTCCGGTGCGATAGGTTGGCCTTTCCAAGACATACGATTCTCTGAATCAAAACTGTATTTGCCCCCTACCGGAGCCTTACCGTCCATCAGTATTCCAGTTTCTTTTCTGAATCTTCTGTAGAATTTGTCCATTCTGAAAGGAGGGTTTAATCCTAGTTCCTCGACAAACCAATCTCTTGGAGTAAGCCATCCCGTGTGAGGGTGTTGCTGTAATTTTCCTGAGTCAATTAATGGCTGCAATTCTTTCCGTGTTGTAAGTTCTGCTGGCTCCAGGCAATGAATTGAAGTAATCTTCAGTTCCAGTAATGCCTCGAAATAATTGGAACTGGTGCAGATGTATCTTACAGGGTGTCCTTTGTTTTGAGCCTCAAGGGCAAAGGATCTCATGTTAGCAAGAATTAGTCCTAACTTTTGCTTGTGATAAGGTCGAGATTTTCCTTTGAAAATTGATTCCACCAGAATGATTCCTGTTGATTCTGGGGGCTCATTTTCCCATGGATTAAGTTCAAGATTTAGTTGATCGTAAAGAAGGTATAACCATCTTTTAGGTCGAGCAGCCGTATCATCACGAAGCTTCGAGATGAATACGGAACTGCCCGAGCCCATGGTTACGTAGTCCTGTATTTTTAGATAAAAATTCAGCGTAGTCTGCGTCCTGCAATCATCAGCGCACCAATGACCGCCAACGCAGCGATTCCAGCTGAGAACCCAGGAGTGTTGTTTGACTCCTCTTCTGGCTCTACAATCGAACCTTCTCCGACCACAATCTGACCTGCCATTCCGGAGGTCGCATGAGGCTCACAGATGTAGTTGAATGTCTGGTCAACATCGAATGTGTATCTGAAATCGACACTCTTCATCGATTCACCACTATACACACCGCTCATGTAACGAGAAGTGTCTCCTTCCATTGCGATCTGTGCTACATTATGTGCCATCGATTCGTCATTCCAAATCCAACACACAGTTGCTCCTACATCGACTTCGACGTACGGCTTATCATAGGCTAATCCAGTATCATCGATTCCGATGATTACATCGCACTCCGAGGTATCTACTTCTGCAGGAGGCATCAGTACCTTGTCAATGACGTGGATTACACCGTTTGACGCTGGAACGTCAGCCAATACAACATTTGCATCGTTGACCTTTACACCGTCTCCGACTGTGAAAGTCAAATCATCACCGTTCACTGCTGATGCTACCAAACCATCGGTTACTGCCGAGGATGGAACTGCACCAGACACTACGTGATATAGCAGAATATCAATTAGTAGAGCCTTGCCTTCTTCATTATCAAGAGCTGCTAGATCTATTCCTGCCTCAGCAAATGCATCGTCTGTAGGTGCGAATACTGTGAATGGCCCGTCACCTTGTAGAGTTGCTACAAGTTCGGCTTGAGCTAGTGCGGCCACTAACGAGTTGTGGATGGTTGTAGCTTGCGCGGTCATAGCGATGTCAACGGCTGGCGTCCATGTGTATGCCTCACATTCCTCTTGACTTACCGTAGTGAGTGTGTGAGTTTCTAGGTTGTAACAACCTGTGAATGTCTGACCGTTCATCTCGTAATCTACGTAGTATGCGTATGCCATGCACTCATCGAACGAAGCTCCCGCTGCGATTGTGTGGGTGAATGTGTTGTAGCATATGTCTCCATCGGCTTCTGTTACCGGTACTGGAGGAATCAGAACCTTGTCAATAACGTGGATGATTCCATTTGAAGCTATGACATCAGCGAGGATGACGTTTGCATCGTTTACCATTACACCGTCTCCAACTGTGAAGGTCAAGTCATCGCCGTTTACTGCTGCTGCGACTAATCCATCAGTAACTGCAGAGGACGGAACTGCACCGGATACAACATGGTACAGAAGCACGTCAGTCAATAGGGCTAAGTCTTCCTCTGTGTTGAGTGCGGCCAGGTCGATTCCTGAAGCTGCAAAGGCGTCGTCGGTAGGAGCGAACACTGTGAAGGGCCCTTCTCCTTGTAGAGTTGACAGTAGGTTTGCTTGTATTACTGCGGCGACTAGGGACTCGTGAATTCCAGTTCCCTGAGCGACTGTTGGAATATCCACCAAATCAGCAGGAGGCATGAGCACCTTATCGATGACATGGACAATCCCGTTGCTTGCTTCGACATCAGCGAGAATGACATTCGCGTCGTTAACCATTACTGACTGGCCTACTGTGAAAGTCAAATCGTCTCCATTAACTGCAGTCGCGGTCATTCCATCAGTCAATGCGGATGAAGCCACGGACCCAGAAACTACGTGATACAGTAGAATGTCGGTGAGGGTGGCTTTCCCCTCGGCATTATCCAAAGCGGCCAGATCAATTCCAGCGGCAGCAAACGCATCATCTGTTGGTGCAAAGACGGTGAAGGGACCTTCTCCCTGAAGTGTGGTCAGTAATTCCGCTTGGACTACAGCCGATACTAACGAATTGTGGATTCCGGTTCCTTGAGCCACGGTGGGGATATCTACCAGATCGGATGGTGGCATGAGCACCATATCGATGACATGGATTATTCCATTGGATGCCGCTACATCTGCAGTTGTAACTGTGGCGTCACCAATCATGACAGTCCCGTCAGTTACTGAGAAAGTCACATCATCCCCGTTGAGCATTGTCGCTGTCATTCCATCGGTGACCTGTGACGAGTTGACGGCTCCCGCGAGCACGTGATAGGTTAGGATGTCAACCAGTGTCGCGATTTCATCGTCTGTGTTAAACGAATCCAGATCAATACCGGCAGCGGTGAACGCATCATCGGTCGGGGCGAACACCGTGAAAGGTCCGTCTCCGGAGAGTGTTGTTACCAAATCTGCTCGGTCGAGAGCCGCGACGAGTGAGTCGTGGACCCCTGTCGCAGCAGCGTTGGACGGGATATCTTCCTGGGCTGTTCGCTGCTCCGCAACAGCTGCGGGTGAGGCAAACAACATGGCGGTCAGTAGCAGGGCGGTTAGTGCTGATTTAGCGTTCATGAGTCGGCCGCATTTCCAGTAGCATATATATCGCTGTAGTATTTTGAAAATACAACAATCCGATGCTTGGAAAAAAAACCTTGGTTTTTGGGAAAATAACCCGCTGCATAACGCGACTTTATATGCAACTTCTACTCGCCGGCAGTTCATGGAGTATAGATATTCCAATATTAGCACAAGAACGACTGCCATGGCGATGGCCGTAACATGTCTGGCACTGTTGGTAACCACAACTGTGTCAGCAGCCACCGTTAACCCAGCCGACAAGGGATACGACAACTTGGGGATGTTAACTTTCTTCACTTTCTTCGTGGGTTACATTGCTATGGGTGCTGCTTTCGTGTTTTTCTTAGTTGAGAGAAACAACGTTGCACCACAGTTTAGAACAACCATGACAATATCCGCACTGATCGTAGGTATTGCAGCAATGCACTACTACTACATGCGCGGTGTGTACATCGACCACGATGTAGTCAGCATTGAATACCGATACATGGATTGGATCATTACCGTACCTCTGATGGCACTCAAATTCCCATCCTTGGTTGGAAAGGATGCAATTACTGAGGACAAGTTCCTAGGTATGGGCTTCACATCAATTTGTTTTGTTGGAGCTCTAATCATGATTGGATTCGGATACGCTGGTGAAGCTGGTCTGATGGACGGAATGATTGCACTTCTACTAGGTGGAATGGGATGGGCAATGATAATTGTCGCAACTGGAACACCTTGGACGAGCGGAAAGGGTGTAGACAACAGCAAGATTGCACCTGAACTAATGTGGAGCACAAACGCTCTACGATGGTTCATCGTTGTCGGATGGATCATCTACCCACTAGGGTACTTGTTCAACCCAACCGTAGACATGCTTGACAACGTATCCGTTGAACAAATGGCAGTTCTGTACAACATTGCTGACATGATCAACAAGATTGGATTCGGTGTTGTCGCATGGATGGGTGCCAAGAAGGCAACCGAAATGATGGCTTGAATAATCTAAAACAGTTTACTCAAACCAATCTGAATTACGTAACCCGAGTGGTCGGTAATACCGGCCACTCGGGCACTTTCTGATAATTATGAATCTGAAAGTCTCAGATACATTCCTCTTGAATTGGGTAACGTAGGTTTGAATCCCCATCTCTCGTAGAATCCATCGACGTCTGCCATGAGGTTGATGTAAGAATAGCCAGATGCTTCACTGGTAATGTATTCCATTAGTGAATCCATAATCATAGAACCACCTCCTTTGCCTTGCCATTCCTCCTCTACGGCCATATCACAAATGTGAAACACAGTTCCTCCATCTCCTACAACTCTACCCATACCTACAATCTCATTTGACTCATTGTGCCTAAGTAAAACTGAGTACAATTCCGAACCAAGTCCTTTGGTAGCTCCACTAACTGTTCTAGGGCGCATACCTGCCTTGTCTCGTAAACGCAGATATGTCTCAACATCAGGAACTGCGACTTCTATGGAAAACAGTGAATCACTTCCGGCCGAATTTCTTCTTTCTTTGGCCGCCCTTTTGTTTGAACGATTTTCTCTGAGCTCTTTGTTGCCTATTGCCCTTAGCAGGTCCTTTCTTTGCGCTCTGGGATTCTGCTGACTTCGCCTCTTTCATTTGTTTTCTGAGGCGAAGTCCAATCGATTGTAATACCCCTTCTTTCGAATCAGCGCCTGTCGAACTCAAAGCATCCTTTGTTGAAATCTCTAGCCGTCCTTCTTGAGTAAACGGACGGGAAGGATGGCTTGTCTCGGGCTTCCTTCGCATACGGGTAATTCCAGCAGCGCGGGCAGCCCAAGCAACAGTTTCCAGAGTAGGGGTTGAAATCGCGGCTTCCTTAGGTACACGGCGACCTTGAGAACGGCTCAATCGGGAGTCGAAATATCCCGTCCAAACCCACATCTCATCCTTGCGCGAAGACACGACTACCAGTCCACTCGGGGCAATGGTGCGACTTGAGGGCTTCGTGAGCCTCAGTCTTCCAGAAGTACACCTGAGACAGCGCCGTCCATACCTGGGCGAGAGGTGATTCGTACCTTGCCAGCCTCAGTCTGAGCGATTGCTCCCTTGGTGATGATATTTCGACGAACGAAGTTCGGGTCTGCGTCATTTTCTAGAACGCTGGTAATCTTTGAGCGAGTGGTCTTGCCAGTCTTTGGATCGTTGACATTGACCGAGGTTGCTTGCATGACTCGGACTGTGGTTGAACCTGCGTGCTTTCTGTACACTTTGTTATCATCTTCATCCCCAATGAAAGCATATTGCTTCTCACTGGAAATTTCCTTTCGGCGCTTGCCTCGATAGCGGTTTGGTCGCTTCAAGCGTCCGCCGGTCGGCTTGCGTCGAGAGATACCATGCCATTGTGCCATGCGCCTCGCCGACCGACCACCCTTATTTCAATGGAGCGGCGATAATGGTGATTCTTTCTGAGCCGACCCTTCGGGTCGTGTAGAGTAATTCACTCACCCAAATCTGCCGCAACGGATTCAATTTCAGCCATTAATGCGGCATAATCCTCTACGACTGGAAATTGAGGGAATTCGTCAATTACGTTCTGAGG
>WTHI01000027.1:0-2893 GCA_011523185.1 Methanobacteriota archaeon | reverse complement strand
CGGCATAATCCTCTACGACTGGAAATTGAGGGAATTCGTCAATTACGTTCTGAGGTGGGCGGAAGAGTATGCCTGCATGAGCTTCTGCTAGCATATTGGTGTCATTGTACGAATCTCCAACTGCTAAGGTGTTGAAATTCATTTCACGTAGGCCTTCGACGGTTATCCTCTTCTGATCTTCCAATCGGATTTTCCAACCTGTAAGCATTCGACTATCCTCGTCAATCTCTAGGTCGTGGCAGTAGAGGGTTGGGCGGCCAAGTTTGACCATCATTGGTTCACCGAATTGATAGAAAGTATCTGAGAGAATCAGCACTTGCCATCGCGCACGGACTTCGTCGAGGAATTCCTTAGCCCCTGGCAATGGATCCATTGTTGCAATCACTTGTTGAATATCGTCGATTGTGATTCCATGCTCATCGAGGATATCGAGCCGGTAGCGCATCAATTTGTCATAATCCGGCTCTTCCCTAGTCGTCCTCCGAAGTTCCTCTATTCCTGTTTTCTCGGCGACGTTAATCCAAACCTCTGGCATTAGCACTCCTTCGAGGTCGAAGCAGACTACCAGCATGATTCGTCGCCGTAGCCTGTCCGCTTCAAGATATTCTCAAGTATCGCTCCGCGAGGTTCATTGAGCGTGGTTTACTCCAAGCACGCGTGAGCGAGAAGAGATTACGCCGCAGAACTCCAGTGAGATTCAAACAAATCAGAGATATTGCGGCAGAATTGTCAGCAAGAATTGCTGTAGATATCGACATTAAATCGTCTTTCTTGGAGAAAGCAAATTTCGATAATCGTGACCTGATATTAGTTGACAAGACAGCATTAGCAATGCAGGTTGAAACCGATGATGGAAAGAAGTGGTTTCCAACATTAAGAGGAATACTCGCTTGGCAACCAGATGGTCGCTGGGCTGCAGTAGATCACGGTGCTATCCCATTTCTGATGAATGGGGCGGATTGCATGGGTGCGGGAGTGCAAATGGCAGATCCGGCGGTTACAGCGGGAGATTTGGTTTGGGTTCGTGATGAAGAACATGGCAAACCATTGGCCTTGGGAATCGCTATGGTAGATGGAGAACAAATGGTAGCGATGAGCAAGGGGAAAGCAATCAATACGCTACATTGGGTTGGAGATGATCTTTGGAATCTCGATCAATAATTACATCGTGATATTGAAATCAAAGTAGTGATTCGTAGCACTATGCGAGTAGGTCTTGGTATTGCCGTGTTACTACTCTCATTTCCTTTGATATCTCTTAGTTCAGATTTTGCTGAAGTGAAAGTTGGTATTTTGACAAATTGCTGCTTTTCTGTTATGCTAGCAACAGGGGCTACGTTATTGCCAAAGTCATCAAGAAATAGGTCGGTTTTTTTGAGAGAAAATAACTGAATCAAATGGCACATGGGTTCATTTGCAAGTGTGTAAGTCGATGTTCATGCGCCAGTCACTAGCTTTGCTGATGGTAGCGATGCTCGCCCTTTCAGTCAGTGGTGCTGGCCAAGGTGGTGTTAACGACTCCACATCAACTGAAGGAACTGGAATCTCATCGCTAAATTATGCAGATGTGGTAAGGGAAAATACCGAGTTCGAAATCTCTGTTATGCTGGATGAAGGGAACAACATTAGCAAAATCGAATGGATTACACAAGTCTGCATCAATACTGGAATTTGCTGGCCGCCGCAAAAGACTGAGTTAGTTGATTCAGGAGACGGGCTTACCTTCACCGGATCTGTACTCATCGATGATTACGCAACATATGCCAATTGGCGCTTCGACATAACCCGAAGCGATGAGAGTACCGAGACTGTTCCAGAATCTGGCTTCGGATGGAAAGTTTGGTCTGATTGCTGGTTTGACAACGGCACTTGGGGCGGAACTTCAACCGATTGTCAAGAGGAAAATGATGACTCATCACTACCTGGCTTTTCGATAATTACCGCAATGGCCGGAATTGGAATAGCTGTTTTCTCTAAAAAAAACGATGATTGAATAATGAATAAATCCTCGTTTAATCGTGAGTATAGTAGATTGCCTGCCAAACCACCTATTGGAGAGGTGTATTTTACGTGAAGGGGATTTAGTTGAAAATCCAAAATTCGTTCTTCACTGGATGAGAACAGCGATACGTCTGGATGAATGTCCAACATTCGATGTTGCAAGAGTTATTTCTGACCAACTAGATTTGCCACTGATTATCTATCACGGCATAGACGAACGCTATCCCTATGCATCCTACAGACATCATAGATTTCTCTTGGAAGGGGCAGCAGACGTAGAAATGCGCAGTAAAAAATTTGCAATTAAACACCTAGTCCATTTGTCCAGAGAAAACAACCGTAGTTCAGCACTTCTCGACCTAGCAAAAGATTCCGCCTTTGTCGTTACAGATATGGTTGATTTAGAGCCCTGGAAAGAATGGACGAAGTCAGTAACTATGATTACATCTGTTGTAGAAGTTGATTCACATTGTGTACTTCCTAGACCTGTTTTTGGAAAAAGCCGGGACCGCCCATTCCGATTTAGAAACTCAACTAAGAAGAAAATCTCCGAGCGATTAGAATTTGAATGGCCAAAATTAAATCACAAACTCAGAACCCTACCCGAAGACTGGAAACCTCCATTTGACCCGGTCAGCCCAGTGAAAGAACTGCAAAAAGATGGTGGGCAATCGATTCTAAGCGATTGTAATATTGATCCTACCGTTGTACCAGTTGTGGATATGAAAGGAGGACATTCAGAGGCTATGAGCCAATGGGAAGAATGGTCCAAGAATAATCTTCGTAGTTACCATCGAAGAAGAAATAATGCGGCAGATAGAGAAGGTGTAAGCGGTCTTTCTCCATGGTTGCATTATGGAATGATTGCATCAACTAAGGTAGTCAGAGATGC
>WTHI01000045.1:0-3342 GCA_011523185.1 Methanobacteriota archaeon | reverse complement strand
AACCGCAACAAACACAAACACAACACTCACATTTACGCCCGCACTTGCACAATTGCTCACAGGCTACCCACACGGCCCTCTCGTGCAAGGTGAAACTGAAACATGGACATACGCTGGCGGCAACAGCCTTGCTAACGGCACATACCCCGACACCCAACTCGGTATCATGGAGCGACAAACCAACTTCTCCGGTATGCTCGGTGTGGACAAACCCGAATGGCAAGTGCGATATAGCGACGGTATGCGTGTAGCCCGCCCATTCGGTTGTCCTGTTCGCACGCTACGAAACGCCAGCACTGTTCTTCGTGATTGGTGGGGTGACAGGGAAGGAAAGAACATTCACAAGTTAGACGAGGCTGTAGCCTACTACTTGGTTGATTGGTGGGGTAACACTCGTGGTGAAGATGTGCGCCGTCACCCTGTTCGTGGCTTTGGTATTCGCCCTGCTTGGGATGCCGCAGATGTGTACGAGTATGACCGAACAAACAACCTTACGCCTTTTGACCGTGTGTACAACGCAGGTAAACCCATTTTGAACTTGAAAGGATTGATTGATTCATCGGGAGATATTAGTCTTGGTGCTGGTGTTACAATACCGAGATTTGCAGGTCGGTTAAACGATACCAACAACAACAACACTACTGAACTTGTGGATGTGTACTTCCCGACTAACGCTCACCGTGTCGGTGATGACGGGCACGGGCGTGGACTACGATACCCTACTGCTTTCAACGAAGATGTGCTAACAGCCCTTGACGAGCCGTATCACGCAACAGGCGTTGTGTTGTCTCATCACACCGCTGAGCCAAACATGAACGATGGGTACATCCGTGCCCGCAACGATGTGTTGCAGGCTGATGAGGTGCCTCGTGGTATCAGCGCACGCCTTGACATCGCAGAAGACGGCCTGCTCAAGCCCGAAGCCGTGGTGAGTGACCGTGTGGAAACGGTGAGTGGTGACTCACCACACAAGGATGCTGTAAGCCGAAGTGCGCCCCGTATTGGACTTGACACCGAGAATGTGGAGGGTGTGGATGATAACCTCATCGCCATTAACACTGAGGCTCACAGCCTACATACTGACCGTGGTGTAGGCCAGCGAGTCATTGTGCAAGGTGGTATGCAAACAGGCTCGCAGACTATTGGCCATTACGACCTCACCGCTCTCAACTTTGGTGGTCAACCACAAGGTGGTGTTATGCGCTTATCTCATACATCCAATTTCAATCCACTGGGCGGTACATACCTTGCGGAAACTCGCAATTTCGTATCTCCCATTGATGACACAGGATGGGGAGGTATCAGCGGAAGCAACAAAACAGCCAACCCATACGAAACCAGTGTGTTTGACGCATCAAGCGACCAAACAAACCTCACCGACAAACGCATCACTTTCATGTTACGACCAGTTCGTTTACTGGACAAACAACACGCTGAGATGTTCCGCTCCAACCTTAACTTGCATTCCTCAAGCCCACAATACGGTAGCAACTACTTCGGTGCTACGGCTGGTGGAAAATACGGCATGTATGTGTATGAGGTAAGTAGTGGGCGAGCGAGCAGTGGAAATTACATCCGTAGTACAAACCCCGACAGCAACCCACCTTATGCGCCGCTCTATGTCATGGCAACATCCAGTGACAGCAATCCTGTGAGTACAGGCCCGAAAATCATTGGCACCGCCGCCACTGGCTTTGATTCATCGTTGTTGGACAACGAGATTACTCGTGTCGTGATAAGCGAAAACACCCTGCAACACTACCGTGCAGATGCCGCTCGCCGCCGCACCCATCAAGAGGGTGAGAGCAAAGAGGAGCGCATGGATTACACCGTTCAGCCTCGCTTTTCGCAATCTCTTCATCCAAAAGGACATAAAGGAGATGTGTCCTACAATTCAAATGACCACAGTGGTGATGCCTCGTGAATCCAATGAATGACGCATGGATGCTTCTCAAAGAAAGTAAGCGTGACCCACGCCTCGCTCGTGCTGGTGTGAGCGGGTACAACAAGCCCAAGCGCACCCCCAACCACCCCAAAAAGTCGCACATCGTGGTGGCTCGGTCGGGTGGTAAGACCAAGACAATTCGCTTTGGCGAGCAAGGTGCAAGCGTGGCTGGTAAACCAAAGGCTGGTGAATCAAAGCGCATGAAGAACAAGCGCAAGTCGTTCAAATCCCGCCACGCTAAGAACATCGCTCGTGGGCCAATGAGTGCCGCATACTGGGCAAACAAAGTCAAGTGGTGAGGTCATGTGCCATTTGTGAGCCAAGCACAGCGGCGTTTCATGTATGCGAAGCACCCGAAAATGGCTCGTGAGTTTGAAGAAAAAACCCCAAAGGGCAAAAAATTACCCATGAAAAAAGCATGGGAACACTTGAAGGAGCGGTGTGAATGACCGTTCTCAAGAACACAAGGACTGGTCGGTACAGCACTGATGCAGATGAGGTCATGACTCATGTGCGTAAGCCTGTGTTCGTGGACAACGCCATTCATCACGGTCGTATCAGCGTGCAGAAGGCAAACAAGGCTAAGGTCACGGTGGAGAAGAAAAACACTCGTAATTTACAAGTGATGCCGCAACGCAATTACCGCATCCTTGAGGGCGAATCGTACATCCAGTTGTCGCATAACAACACCCCCGGCCATTCACTCAATACGGCCCCTTTCTTTGCTGATGATTTAATTTCCAGCACCAACAGCCCCATGCTCATTTACAACGCTGACGCATCAGCGCAACGCCTGTTGCCCCACACGGTTGAATCATCATCGTTTGGTGTGCTGGTAAACCTACGCAACATGAAGGGCAAAACGCTTGACGGTATTGGTTTCACTGGCCGCACCGTCAAACTCGGCCAGCCTGTTGATGTGGGTCTGCGTACAACGGACTTGGCCGTGCGTCTTGGTGAGTCCATCAACAGCGGCGCAACCAGCGTGAACATCTCACGCCCAAAGAATGTCACCGCATCCTCCGCACGCAAGCACAGCACACGCTTTGTGGGTCAAGACTTCAACAACATGAACCTCATGACCGCCCTGCGATTCCTTGGCCGTCACGACAGCCGTATGCTGTTGCTTGACCGCTTCGGCAACCTGCTGTACATTCCCATCACATTCAGCGAGGCAAGCGTGTTCGTGGACAAGAACTTGCGATTCGGTGCCAAGACCGATAACCCGATTGAGAACATCTCTAACCGTGTCACTGTGCAAGGCCAACCGTTGGCTCTCAATGACTTGGTGATTGTCACGGTGGACGATGTAGAAGGACAGGTAGAGGAGGTGCGAGAGGACAGCGCACCCATCGTGGACAACACCGCCCGCACCACCAACGCCGCCCGCCGTGTCG
>WTHI01000025.1:0-13096 GCA_011523185.1 Methanobacteriota archaeon | reverse complement strand
TCTTGGCTAGTCTGCAGGTTATTCTGTAGAGTATTCAATGAGGCTAGTAGATTGTCGAAAGATGCCGCATTTGTTGCATTAATTTCATCCAGAGACTGGCTATTTGCAATCGCCGCTGCTTCTAATGCGGCAATGTAACTAGATTCCAATTCATCTATTGATTCCTGGTACGCAATCAAGGATTCTTGGTAATCTGCGTCAAGGGTCTGAATCGCCTGCATATTTGCGGATTCTATCTGCGAAATGGAGGCTAACAAATCTGAGTTTGTTTGTTCCTGTTCCGCTAGGGCAATTGTCAATTCCTGTTGTGAAGCTTCTAACTCGGCGATTCTTGAATCGTGATCGACGGTTTGGGAATCATTCGAGGTTGTACATCCGGCTAGGCTGGATGCGATCAGTAGCAAGGCTAGGGTTGCGACTCTGGTCTGCATAGCTCTACGATTGAAGTGTTAGACATAAACAGATTGGGGGGTTTTCTTGATACAATAAACGCTTCAATAGTACGGAAAGATAGCCAATCTATCAGTTACCATTGGACCTTTCTAAGGCACTTTGACGGGCTTCAACGAGTATTGATTCCCACTTTACCTTCAATTCAGATTCAAGCGCTTTCAGCATCTCCTTGATTTCCTTCTCTGAGAGATCCTCACGCTTAGCGAATTGATTCTCCAATTTCTCAAACAACTGCTTCTCTCGCTCTTTACGAGTCTCGGCCAACTTTTGTTCCATCTCGACTTCTTTCTCTAAGGCCATCTCTTGACGCTTGAGTAACAATGCTGCTTCCATCGTCTCTCGCTCTGCGGCAAACCAGCGGTCTAACTCGGCTAGAAGACCTGCTTCGGCTTCTTCTTCTAGTGATTTAAGTCGCACATCAACATCAGCAATCATACCCTTTTCGAGAGACTTAGTTTCGCTAGCGAGTTGCTTTTCGAGTTCTTTCTCTCTCTCCTTTCGAGTCTTTGCTAATCTGTCTCGCATAGCAATTTCTTGCTCCAAGCGATATGATTCTACTTGACGATGGACCTTGGATTCAGATGCTTCCCTAAGGTCCATCTCAACCCGACGCTCCATTCTTTCCATATCTTGAGCCGCCTCTAATTCGAGTCGGTCGTTGAGGAAAGCTTTGCGTCGCTCAAATTCAGTTTCCATCTCTCCCTTCAAGCGTTCTCGAAGTTTTCCAGTGTGTTCCTCTATCCTTCGGTCACGCTCTAGATCTAATTGTTCACGAAGCCGATTTTCTTCTCGTCGTAGCCTGTGTAGCATTTCTTCTCTCAGAAGTCGCTCTTCTCGCTCAAGAGCCTCGGTTTCGAGACGTTCCATCTCTACTTCCAGTTCTGCCCTCATATCGGCTTCGATTCGATGTAATTCCTCCTCAAACAGGATATCATTGGCTTTGCGAAGGGCTCCTCGCATTCCTTCGACTCTTTCTCCCATTTCTGCGACTCGTCTTCTGCGCTCTCTTCGCATTGCTGAGCGCAACTTGCTCTCATCGTCCAAACGGTCACGAGCGCGGCCCAGTGTATCGATTGCAGAGGCCGCGGAACGGACGTGAGCCTCTCTGAGAGCCGCTAATTCATCGACGCCTTCGGCGTCATTATCGGCTGGAGACTTGCTCTCGCTCAACTTCCCATCCCCATTTGGACGGTATCTGACCCCTATTTGAGAGCGCAGGGTCAGAAACAGCCGTAGGCTGCAATTTCGATAGGCTTGAGGAAATTGCCAATTTCAATCAGAAAGTGACGTTAAATCCAGTCTCACAAGCCGGGCAAGTGAGTTGTCTCTTTCCTGGTTTAGGGCGTATTCGAAGTGTTCGATCGCAGCCTGGACATTCTATCTCTACCTTGACCACTTTCTCAGTCAATGTGAATCCACCAGAACAGGCACCGCAGGTTAGTTCGATTGGGCGCTCATCAGTGCCAGCGACTAGGATAGTGTGACAGTGAGGACAAGGCACCTTCTCTTCTATCAGTGCGTCAATTGTTGGCTGATGGCTTACCTTGCATACAGCACCGCAAACCTCGCACTCAATCTCGCCTAGTCCAGGCGGCAACATGTGCTCGCAGTGAGCGCATTCGGCGAGTGGAGGAGCGTGTTTCGACTCTATCTCGACCTTGTCCATTATTCCATGCCCCCAAGTTTCGGTTAATCAAGCGGTCGATGGTGGGCTTCCTTCACCGCCGGAAAATAGCACCCCAAAGGCCTCGCGAATATCAAGCAGCAAATCTTTCGCTAGGTCGAGTAAAACACCGATTCTTCTGCCTCCCGCGCCAGCTACAAACATCCCATTGAGTATGATTAGGAATACACTGGCTTCGTGGATTGCTATTCCCGCTGCAATACTAGTGTTGATTCCGGCTAAAGCGGTAATGATTAGCACCAAAGTAACCAGTACTGATACTGCAATATTGGCATTGACTACACGTCGAGTTCTCTTTGAAAGTTGAATTAGATTTGCTAAAGCTCTAGGGTCTTCTCCAGGAATTAGAACATCAGCAGCGTCCAAATTTACCTGTTCTCCACTCCCCACCGCAACTCCAATGTCTGCTGCAGCAAGTGCTCCAGAATCGTTGAATCCATCTCCTGCCATCAGAGTGCGACTCAGTTTTGCTCGCTCTGTAACCCATGAAGCCTTACCTTCAGGATCTACATTACCGCGACAAATTTCTGGATTAATTCCTAGTCTCTCTGCAAAAGCCTCCACCGATGCTTGCTCGTCTCCACTAAGTATCTCTACACTGATTCCCTGTTGCTGTAATTTCTCTACCATTTCGTGAACGCCTTCTCGCGCATCATCATGGGCGAATGTGAATGCTGCAACCGCCTCGCCGTCAATCGCCAATACACTGGCTCCATAGCCAGCATGACGGCTATCTGCAAGAGCAGAATCGATTTCGTATGGTATCTTGATACCCTCAGACATTAGCCAGTCAGCCCGACCAAGAATTACAGATAATCCACGCATAGAACCTCTAACTCCAGCATCACCATCTTCGATATCAGTAATTTTCGTAATCGCCTTACTACGCTCAGATGCCGCCTCAATTATTGTAGTCGCGTATGGGTGATTGCTACGCTGTTCAAGTCCCGCAGCAATTCGTAGTGCACTCTCCTCTGTCTCATCCCCGGCTACTGCGATTGAAACCAATCTAGGGCGGCCGCTGGTAAGTGTTCCAGTCTTGTCAAGAAGTGCTAACTCAATCCCAGCGGCTGCCTCAATTACATCTCCTCCACGAGCGACTAATCCTATTGCTGAGGCACTGGAAAGGGCCGTAGCGTGAGGAACAGGAGCCGCTAGAAGAAGTGAACATGGGCATGATACAACCCATAGAACTAGCATACCTACTATATCGCCGGTAATCGCTCCGTAAATTGCTGAGCCCACCAAAACAAGCGGTACCCAAATGGCTGTGAATCTCTCGATTATTGTTTGAGTCCTTGTGGGTTGTTCCCGGTATTTCCTGACTAATTCAATTAGGTCGGCCAATCGAGTATCTTGGCCGGTCGCCTCTGCCTTTACATGCAGAGGACCGCGTGTAATTGTCAGACCTGCTTCAACAAATGAGCCGGAACTCACTGAAACTGGCATCGGTTCTCCGGTGAGTGGAGCTTTGTCTATTGCTCCTGTGCCATCTACTACGACCCCGTCAACTGGCACAACTTCTCCAGACCGAACCTCTACTATATCCCCGGGTTCTAAGGCGGCGACAGGAGTCCACTCATCATCGCATGGATTGTCAATCTTCTGACCTTCATCCACCAATCTAGCCCGCCTTGGAAGCCTATCCAAGCCTCCTTGCATCGCTTCTCGGGCACGTACTAGGGCGCTCTCTTCGAGATGTCCGGCAAGAGCGACTAATCCTGTTACAATCAAAGCCTCCGGCCATTCCTTGAGATATAGAGCACCAAGAACCGCTAAAGAAGTTAGAACTTGGAACCCTAATACTCGGTTTTGGATGCTCGCGATTGCGGCTTGGAACATCGGCATACCAGCGAATAAAATCCCGACACCAGTGATTGCAGCGGCAACCCACCAATGCATTTCTGCCATTTCAATAGCGAATACAGCGAACAATAGTGGAATCGTCAAAACGGCACCAATCAATTGCACTTGATCGGGGCGTAGTCGCTTGTTTTTCGACTCCACAAGAGTATATTCTCCAAGTAATCTGTTGAGACCTTCTTCGGTCATTTCAGCGACTTTTAGCGAATCGGTGGGAACTCGTTGTAATTCGATTCGGCCATCGTCGAGACTAGCGTTCAAAATTCCTGGAATCTCAAGCAAGGCATTTCGTAGACCCTTGCGATCGACTCCCAACCGATTAGAAACTTCACCGGCAGTCTTTCCCTGAACTAGCCGCCATTCAACATCTGGAGAGTGGCCAAGGCTGTCTAGAACTGATGAGACTCGTGAAACTCTTCCTCTGGCTAAATCAAGATTGACTCTAACGCTACCCTCTGTTGCCGAAACTACGACTTCAGTTGTTCCTGGTAATCGATTGACTGCACGGGTGGCCTTCATTGCACAATCCGGACAATCCATACCTCGAATTTGCCACTCGAATTGCTCAACTCCATCGACTACTAATTCGGCTTCCATTAAGTCCGCAGAATCTGCTCCCTCTCCAGCAATTGGACTAACTTTCTCCAGTGAACCATCATCAAGAACCAATTCCTCTACTGATTCTGCTTTTGCAACTTTTTTCTCTCGAGCACCCGATATGCTTGAACGAATTTTACTAACCCCTTCTCCCAGCATTCCCTGTATACCAGAAATTGCGCTGCCTAGTGAACCGATTGTGGCGGAATTATCGCTTCCTGATTGAACTTTAGATGTCTTCGGCGACTCAGGCTTTGCCTGAGTCGAATCATCGTCCTCATCATCTAAGATGAGAAACTCGTCCTCAGTCACAACCCATGCAAGAGATGGAGACACATCAACCTGAGGGGGAGAAGACAACGCTTCGACGGTGGAATCATCAATGTTGAGCCAACCGAAACGACATGGAATTACCCGAGTTGAGCGACTTCGAGATGATTATCTTCGATATCGATGGGACTTTACTAGATATCGAAGGATTCCAAGAAGAATTAATTCCTTTAATTAGAAAAATCGAACAATTAGGATATATTATCTCACTTGCAAGTGGAAGAACTCTACCCAACGTGACTCCGATTCAGCAAAGCTTGGCTGTGTCTGGATTTGTGGTCGGAGAAAATGGAGGCATGGTGTGGGACACACATGCCGGATTCCCTATTCGCGCTCTTGCAGATGGGAAGCGAACACGTGAAGCAGCGAATTGGTTGGCCAGCCAAATAGAGGGATTAGATCCTGCTGGAATCGAGTCAAACCGCTGGCGAGAAACTGAATGGTGTTTGAAAGAAGTTGATAATTACGAGGCCATTCGAGAAGCAATAGCAGGCTCTCAGTACAACGAATTATCGATTGTGCCAACCGGATTTGCAATCCATATTTGTACGCCGGGACTTGACAAAAGCACAGGTGTTGAATTTGCCTTGGAACAGAGAGGCATTGACCCATCTAGGGTTATCGCGGTGGGCGATGCTGCTAACGATATTCCAATGTTTGAGTTGTGTGGATTTGCAGTAGCGGTCAATGACGAACATGACGGAGTAGCAGATGTTGCCGATATTATTACGGAACAAAAAGGAACTTCTGGAACAATCGAATTCCTCAAGCAATTTATCCAAGCGGTTGAAATACCCTGAGTGGACCGGAAGTTTGTGCTACGTTAATTCCGATCTGATTATGGAACGAAAACAAGACGACATACTAGACTTGCTAGTTAGGTGCCTTGAGGCATGGCTAACTTGGCTAGAAGAAGACAACAAAAACTTAGCAGCCGAAATGGAAGAGAAGCAGTGGCGTACAGAAAACGAGGCTTACTCTCTCAACGAATATACCTACAACTGGGAGTTCACAGAGAAGTGGGAATAAGTTGGTGCAGGCGGCAGGATTTGAACCTGCGAAGCACTACGCAGAGGATCTTGAGCCCTCCCCCTTTGACCACTCGGGTACACCTGCACAATATCCGAAGCGCAATGCCCTCTTGATTCCAGCGGCTCGAACCGCACTCTATGTGGCCTCAGCAGCGAGTCTGACGGAATGGTTGATTTAGCGACTCGGCACGCTCCCATACGAACCGCTTCGGGAGTATGGAGGCAGAGGCTATGAGGTTAAGCAAAAACCAACTACAGGCGGTCGAAAAGGCCCTCTTTGAGGTGGCTCGAAAGCAGAAGTCATCTGCTGGCCCAGTAGAACTCCCATTACCTGACTTCTGGGCTTCCGTAGGCCAATTGACCGCGAGTTTGGAAGCCGAACTCTCTGAGACTGTTCAATCCGAAGGAATGACAGCAAAGGCGCAATTGCAAACTCGTAGACTCGGTAATGTCAGAACTTTGGTCACCGACTTAACACGTATCCGCTTGAACGCATTTACCCAGCACGCGGTTTTAGTCAATCTGATGAAAGGTGGAGGGGCAGAGGCCGCAGCAGCCTTGCAACACCTCAGCGTAATAGATTGGGAGAGACATGACCCTACCGAGAGGGCCTACTATCAGAGTCTAGGTCACTTGGTTGACAAATACAAGCACGATGTTGCTTGGAAAGAATTAGTCAACGGAAGTAATGGAGGAACTAACTCCACTTCGCCTCCGGCACCTAGCCCAGACGCTTCGCTAAGCGAGTTCACTGAACCTACTCCTGAACCAGAACTACAATCTCCACCTCCAGCACCTATGGCCGAACCCAACGAAACTTGGGATGATCCAGAATTCGACGAGGAAGATCGGATTCGAGCAATGGATGGATTTCCTGATCGAGCAACAGGTGCTGACCCTCATCCACCAGAAGAAATCAGTGTTTCAGAGACCATTGGTGGAGATTTGATGAGAATTAGAATTCTACAAGATTTATCAGATCCAATAATCGCCGAAGATGGTTCGGAGATTACATTGGTCGAAGGCGATGTGGAATCTTGTCCAAGTCTGATTGCAGAGACGCTAATCGCCGCTGGATTGGCCGTTGCTGCGCCACTTTGAACACGCGCCAATGATTATCCAGCGTCTGTCAACGAAGTCATACCTGCGGTGCATGCCATGGGTAAGACGATTAGCAAAAATAGAGTCAAAGAATTACGCAAAACATTCGATGCTGACCCCTCAGCGAAATTAGCTCAGAACGCGGTCTCAAACAACGAATTATTGGAAGTGGCTTTGGATAGAGATTTAGTTCAAGAAATCGATTTTTCATTCTCAATTAAATTAGACAAATGGAAGGTGACTCATCAAAAGAGAAGTGGTCGGTGTTGGCTATTCGCTACACTGAACTTATTTCGGCCAAGCACAATGAAGAAGATGAATGTGAAGAATTTCGAATTCAGTCAAGCTCACATTCACTTCTGGGACAAATTTGAGCGCGCCAACCACTTCTATGAAGCGATTATTGAGACTGCCGACCGTCCTGTCGATGACCGCACAATCGGCTTCCTACTAGGTGACCCAATAGGAGATGGTGGGCAATGGAATATGGCCATGAATCTGATTAGAAAGCACGGCCTAGTTCCAAAATCGGCTTATCCTGAATCTCAATCTTCATCCAGTACTCGCTACATGAATGCAAATCTCAAGGACATATTGAGAACAGGAGCTTGTGAGATTCGCGAAATTCTCGATTCAGGTGGTAGTACTGCAGAGGCTCGTGCGCACAAAGATTCGCGACTTGCAGACATCTGGAGAATTCTTTGCATCCACTTGGGCACTCCGCCAGAAAAGTTCGATTGGCAATGGGAGGACAAAGACGGTAAGTTGCATCGAAAAGGAATAATGACTCCTCAAGAATTCGCTGAAGAGTTCGTCGAAATCGATTGGGAAGACTATGTTTGTATTGTAAACGATCCAAGGAATGACTACTACCAAACCTACACTGTTGACTATCTGCAAAATGTTGCTGGAGGGCCACCAGTGGTCTATCTAAATGTTCCAAGTGAGGAGATGAAAGGCATCACTCAGAGCCTATTGGAAGATGGATTACCCGTTTGGATGGGTTGTGATGTAGGAAAGCAAATGCACCGAAAGAGGGGGCTTTGGGACGCCAAGTTATTCGATTTCGGAGCCTTATACGGCGCTGAGTTTGGTATGAATAAAGCCGATCGACTTAGGTACAGCCAGACTATGATGACGCACGCTATGCTGTTTACCGGTGTCGATGTGGTAGATGGAAAACCACGAAGGTGGCGTGTTGAAAATTCATGGGGAGCTGAGCAATCTGGCAGAAAGGGATTCTACACTATGAACGATTCATGGTACGACGAACACATGTTCGAGATTGCATGTCCAAGCAAATATCTCTCTGATGAGATGAAGGCCGGGATGAAGACTGAACCAATCGTGCTTCCAGCTTGGGACCCAATGGGTAGCCTAGCAAAAGACGAAGCGTTCCAGTGATGGAATCAGCCTAGGTGCCTTAGAGACAACTCGATTGTAACCGAGTCAGGATAGTCTAGGCGAAGGACTCGGCGTAGTGCCTTTTCATCCTTAGCAGCAGATGTCACAAGTTCCAGAAGTCGCTTGTGAATTCGCATTTCCCAATGATCCCAGGTTTCAGCGCCTTCGCCATCTGGGCTCTTGCGGCATGGAACTACCAATTTGCGAGTTGGTAGGGGAATTGGCCCGCGTAGGTCAACGCCTGTCTCGTCACAAATTGCTTTGATTTGGCCACATACCATGTCGACATCTTCGTGGTTTTCACCAGTCAGCTTGATTTTGGTGATTACGGCCATAGTACCCTCTCCGAGTCCTCAGCCTTAGTTACCAAATTCACTTCTTTTCGATCTTCAAGCAAACGCCAGCAGCCACGGTCTTACCCATGTCGCGGATAGCGAATCTTGACAACTCAGGGAATGTATCCATTTGCTCAATTGCCATTGGCTTTGTTGGAGCGAATCGAACTAGAGCAGCGTCACCGGTCTTTAGGAACGGTGGGTTTGCTTCCTTAGTCTTGGAATTCTCTAGAAGTTCTACGAATCTAACTGCTACCTGTGCAGTGTGTGCGTGGAATACAGGAGTGTATCCTGCACCAATTGCCTTTGGAATCTCCATAAGTTGGATCTGTCCAACGAATGTCTCATCGTGACGTACGAACATCGGCTCGTTGTCAGAGTAACCTGCTACGTCTCCTCTTCGGATGTCGTTAGCTGCTAGTCCACGAACGTTGAATCCAACGTTGTCACCAGGCTCAGCCTTTGCGTGGCTGGTGTGGTGCATCTCAATGTCCTTTACTTCAGCAGACTTCTGGCTTGGGTTGAATACAACTGTCTTGCCTCTTTCTAGAACACCAGTCTCTACCTTACCGACTGGTACAGTTCCAATTCCGCTAATCTTGTAGACGTCCTGTACAGGTAGTCTTAGTGGTCTGTCGACTGGCTTTGGAGGCATTTGAATTCCATCAATTGCTTCGAATAGGGTTGGACCCTTGTACCAAGGCATGTTGTCAGACTTTGTGAACAGATTCTCTCCATTGAAGGAGGAACAAGGAATCTTTGGTACATCAGCCGGATTAAATCCTGATAGCTTGAGTAGGTTATCTACCTCTGCAACAGTCTGATTGTACTTGTCCTCGGAGTAGTCTACACCACTGATGTCCATCTTGTTGACGTTAACAATCAGTTGCTTGACTCCCAGAACCTTTGCTAGGAAAGCGTGTTCGCGAGTCTGTGCGTTAACACCGTCGTTAGCCGCACATAGTAGAACAGCGGCGTCAGCCTGGCTGGTTCCTGTGATCATGTTCTTCACGAAGTCACGGTGCCCTGGAGCATCGATGATTGTGAAGTAATAGTTTGGAGTGAAAAGCTCCTTGTGCGCGACATCGATAGTGATACCACGCTCACGCTCTTCCTTCAGACCATCCATAACGTATGCAAGACCGAATCCGGCCTTACCAGCTTCAGATGCTAGTTGTTCGTTCTTGTCGATGATGTGCTGCTCGATATGACCTGTGTCAAGGAGTAGACGTCCGACGGTTGTTGACTTTCCATGATCTACGTGCCCAATGAACACGATGTTTAGGTGCGGCTTGCTCTTATCTTCCCACTGTGAACCCATAATATCCACCTCTAAGTGTGGCCCGCCGACCAATGATGCCTATTTGAATCTCTCCCCCTAGGGGAGGCGTCAATTCAACTGAATTAGAGGGTTAATTCTTCGTCGCAGTTCATCGATATTGCAATTCAATTATCAAACTCTTGACCTCTGTGTTGTGCGTTTTCTCATTCTGCAGGTCGACGGTCCAAGTGCCAGGCTCAAATCCTCTTACTGTTGAACCACCAATTACCAGCCAAACACAGCGGTCATCCGATTGACAATCACCGGCGTTTCTGTTATCATCCCCAACGCCGGTAGTGTTCGCGACCTCTTCATCGGTCTCATTGAAGATGAATAGGTCGAGTTTGTTCTCAGTATCAACCCCGCCAAATGGTTGGTCACCATCCTCTGCGGGGTAGGTTAGTTTGGTCCTTAGGTATCGAATCTTATTCTGTCCATCATTATCGTAGGTTACCGGGTAATCCCAAGTCATGATTACCGGATCCTGATATCTTCGGTCGATTACGAAGTCAGTCCAGGTCCCTCTGTAGTTGATGTAGAGAGTGGATTCGTCAGAGTCCGTTAGGCCATTGTTGTCTGTAACTGTCAACTTGATGTCCCATGAACCGGCCGGCATATCTTCCAGATTGACGGTTTCTCCAGTTGCATCGACATCATTCTCTGGGTCGCCATCTTCATCGGAGTCGGTGTCTAAGTCCAAATCCCATTCCCAAGAAACTAGATATTCTTCAGCATAACAATCCGAATTATCTGGATTACATCCTGCCCATGACTCAGAACCATCTAATGTGACTGAGGTTTCTACAGTGATGCTTCTGTCATTTTCTTCCTTATCCTCGCACACCCATACTAGTACGAAGGAGCCTGCAGGTGCATCCTCACCATCACAATCATCGTCCTTTGCAGTAGTTATCTCTGCTTTGGGTTCCCTAGCTGAGGAGTCGATTACAGAAATTGTGTCACTAATTGATGTCTCGTAATTTCCATCGCTTACGGTTAGAGTTACCATATATTCTCCCGCTTGTGAATAAGAGTGACTGGTTGTCAATCCGTCCCCGAGGTTACCATCGCCGAAATCCCATGTGAAGGTTAGAGCATCTGCGTCTGGGTCGGAAGAGCCTACTGCGCTAAAGGTAACCGAATCACCAGCACGCACTGATCCATCGGGATCAATGCTCATTTTTGCACTTGGAGCTCCATTCAAACTGAAGGTCTCCAAACATCCCGCAAATGCTGCGCTGAGCAATAGCAATACGACCATTGGGGCCAATCCACCCGCTCCTCTCATAGTCAGGGGTGTGATGGTGGTCGTCATCAACCCTACGGATTCCCGTAATCACTAGAAATCGAAGAGAGTTTGTTGTCTAGTGCCTTGCAGTAATTCCTTCTCGTTCCAACCAAAGGCTTCGGTAATTCTACCCAGTGCAGTTGCCAATCGCTTAGCGTAGAACTCTGGATCGTACTCCGGAGGTTCTACTCCTAATTCATCGACCATCCAAGCTTGAACTGTCATAGGCGATGTTTTCGCATTGGTGACTATCCAACCTACTTTCATGCCAGGCGTGAATCCAAGTCCCGCCTCTATTCTTTGTCTAGCCGCGCGCACGTAAGGGAGTGAATCTGGGTTCTTGTATGTCTTATGGAAATCTACAGTTCCATCTCTCCTTAGACTTCCTTTACAAGACCTAGAAATTACCAGGTCAGCCGCTTCTACCCGTTTTGCCCTGATATCATCAATTACCGATTTTGACATCTCTACAGCAGACCATTCTTCGTTAGATAGAATCAATTCAAACATCTCTGTCATTGTGCCGGTAAGGAGGCGGAATGAATCCGTACGACGGACCTCATAGCCTCGAATCAACATCTCTTCACGAGGCCAAACTACTCGGCCGACATAGCGCTTTTTTGCACCATGTGAAAAGAAGGCCGAGAGTGCGGTCTCAAATTCTAATTCAGCACCTTCTTTGGTAAATCTATCAGCCAGTGAATTGCCAAAATCTAGAGTATCTTTCCTAGCATTTTTCCAGTCTTCGAATACCAAGGAGTTCTCCGGCGGGCGATTAATAGGTGAATCTGGCTGAACCGGTGCTTTGACAAAAATTGAGTCCGTGTCCGAATATACAACATCGTGTCCGTCGGTCTCGACATTTTTGATAATCGTGCGAATATTGTGTCGAGCCCATTCAGTAATACTCGCGCCCAAATCTGGATGGGTGAAACGGTAGAAGGAGGAGGCGAATACTCCATAGAAAGAATTCATCAGAATCTTCACCGCATATTGTAATTGATCGTGCAAGAAAGCAGCTTCTTCTTGACCGGATTCTCTAGCCTTTTTCAACTCGGATTTGTGATAATCTCGTTGCTCCATTAATTCGCTCAACAAACGAGGCACCAAGCCTCGACGTTCATCTGAAGACACGTATCTTGTCGAGGTCGTAGGAGATACGTTGTGAGAATCTTCTTCGGTTCCATCTCTGACTAGAGTTGTGGAACATATATTCTGTGAAATCATAATTGATGGATACATCGACTTGAAGTCGAGCACAGCCACCCATGGATGTATTCCTGGCTCGACTTCGTGGACATAGCCTCCCGCGATTTGGTCGCGGCGGCGTGGGCCGGATTGAGTCATAGGAACTGCGATTTTTTCTTTGTCTGCTAGGCGAATAACCAGTGAGTCAATCCATTGACTGGTGGTTCCGGCTGCGGCGGTTTCAACCGTAGTGTTTGCAACCGCCGCTAGGGCTTCTTTACGTTCTACCGATTGTAAGTGACCAAGTATATCGAGTGGAAGATGGGTATCCCTGACACAATATTCCATGACTTCATCAGGTCTAGCAGCCCATTCCTCGTCCATTTTGCTTGCATCAATGTCGAGTTTCTGTTTGTCTTCAGCCTCTGGCCAGAGCATGTTTGCTACAAAGCGAAGAGATTCTCTCTCGGGACGGAGGGTTTGGCGAACCTGCCACCAAGC
>WTHI01000078.1:0-3514 GCA_011523185.1 Methanobacteriota archaeon | reverse complement strand
GCTACCGTAGATTCCTCTCCGGTATCTAAGTCCTTGATGCGAACTTTACCTTCTGCCCATTCATCAGGCATTACCATGACTAATCGAGTAGCACCACAACGTTCTGCATGCTTGAATACCCACTTCATCTTCTTCTCCTCAAGCACAAGATCAACAGTTCGACCAGCAGAACGTAGTTTCGCAGCAACCTGCATGGCTGCACCACGAAGTTCTGATCCCATGCCAAATACAACCTCGCCAACTCCATTAGATAATTCAGGGAGTAATCCCTTGTCGGCTAGAAGCTCCATGACTACCATGTCACCGAAGCCGAAACCGGTGGCTGGCAAATCATTCCCGCCCAAAGTGCCGATGAGTTTGTCATAGCGTCCACCACCACAAATTGCGCGTAGGTTTCCTGCTCTATCGTGTGCTTCGAACACAGGGCCAGTGTAGTAAGCAAGACCCCGTACGACTGAAGCATCGAAAGATACCCAATCTGAAATTCCGTAAGAATCACACAAAGAGAACAAAGTTTGCAACTCGATTAATGCCTCACTGTCAGAGGCAAGAGCGGATGAAAGGGATTCCAAGTCTGTAATTCCAAGTACTGACCGTATGGTCGAGATAGACTCAGATGCTAGTCCTAAATCGCTTAATTGCGCCTCGATTACATCTTCAGGCAATTTATCCATTTTATCGACGATAACACATGTTTGTGCGAAGATCTCCCCTTCTAGGCCAAGAGACCCTAGAACCTCTTCGAGTACTTTGCGGCTGCTAATGCGGATGACTAAGTCCTCTGAATTGAGGCCGACGGAATCGAAAAATTGTACAAGAACCGAAAGCAACTCTGCATCGGCCTCTATTCCATTCATTCCCCAAATGTCGACATTCCATTGGTAATGTTCGCGACCCCTGCCTCTCTGGGTTCTTTCATATCTCCAGCATTGTGGGATTGAATACCACTTGATTGGTAGTGCAAGTCCACCTGCTCTAGCCATTACCATTCGGGCTAAGGAAGGAGTCATTTCCGGCCGAAGCGCAACTCTTCTTCCACCCTTATCTTCGAAATTGTATAGTTGCCCGACAATCTCTTCACCTGCCTTTCTTGTGTACAACTCTTCGCTCTCTAAAACCGGGGCATCATACTCCTCAAATCCGTGAGAGCGAGCGGCTGAGTGGAAGCGCTCAAAGAGCCAATTTCGAAGTCGCATATCCTCGGGATAGAAATCCCGAGTGCCTCGAACCCCCTGAGTCATATCACGCAGGGGTCATCATCCATTCTTCAAGCCCTACGGCTCTCACGGAAGGTTTCGAGCCGTTCCGCACGGCTGACGCGACCATCCGATAAGGGAAATGCATAGATTCGCAAACTAAGGAAAGATAGGAATCCGAATGCGGTCGTATTGGCTGCCCAAACCAACCAGTGGTTGTAGCCCAAAGTATCTGCAAAGTAGGCTTGACTAAATGTGGAAATCGCAAGGAATACACTGTAGATTAGGACCATTATCACTAGACTTCGTTTGTAATCCGAGGCAGATTCGAAAGTCAGCCAGCGGTGAAGGAAATGAGATTGTATAGTACTGAGTAAGTAAGCTAATGCCCAAGCGCTGCCTGCTCTGTAGGTTGCGTGTAGATTTACGTCATACAATACCCAATACATTGCGAAAAATATTGCAACGTTAATGCAACCAACTGCGCAGTAGTAGAGATACTCACCTATCAATTTGGACCAAGGATAGTCCTCACTAACAAGCAAACTATTCCCTCACGCTTGGTCATAAGAATAACCAATGTCGGCCTCTATCACAGATCCTGTATGTGGTCTAGTCTCGCCATAGTCATCCACGAATGACTCCGGTAGGGCTTCTCCTACCTCTACAATGAACGGATCGTCACCGCCTGGTAAGGTATCGATTGGAACTTCTGCACCCTCTGGAACGTTTCTGTAAAGCGGTCTTGGTTCTAGTGTGAAATTGCCTGAAAGCACGGCCAATGGCCAAGGATTACTGGTAGTGGGAACGATTCGATTGATTATGATAAATCGGTTTAGTCCGATGAACAAGCCAGCGGTTATTCCCCAGAATAGCAAGATAATGGAAATTCCATTTGCATTTGTTGGATCCCATGGGTTGTCTACATTTGCT
This sequence comes from Methanobacteriota archaeon, assembly GCA_011523185.1. Classification (GTDB taxonomy): domain Archaea; phylum Thermoplasmatota; class Poseidoniia; order Poseidoniales; family Thalassarchaeaceae; genus MGIIb-O1. The sequence continues at coordinate 1,385 of WTHI01000078.1, read as the reverse complement.
AGCATATCTGCAAAGTATGAAAGAATCAAGACGCTGAACATTAGTGGGAATCCAAGATACATGATGTAATCCCACCACTTTCCAATCCACCAATCATTGTCTCCAGTATTGATGAAATCATCTCGGAAGGAGGAGACACCATTGTCTAGGTAGTCTCGTAATGAGAAGCCAGAGATATCGTTCTCTTCTTGCCACACACGATAACGATTCCAGCCATACTTCCAGATTGAGTAAGCGATGAAAAGACCACTGAACATTAGTCCGTATCCCCAAATGTGGTCTTGTACCTCTAGGAATTGAGGGAAAGCGACACCCGTTGAGTCGTCAACCAAAATCCATGTTGCTGCACTTGGTAATCCAAAGAAGAAGATTGCAAGACTAGTGAATCCAACCGCTTGAGGTCTCTCGATGCCGTGGTCGACGAAGTTTCTGACACAAAGCTCGACTGTTGAAATCATAGAAGTTAGCGCTGCAAAAGACAACGCTAGGAAGAACATTGTAACCATCGCTAATTGCACCACAGGTCCACCAGGAGCCTGAGCAAAGACTTCTGGAAGCACTAGGAAGGTGATTGCACTGCTTCCACCACTAACCGCAGCCAGCGGATCATCGACTACTGCGAATACCGCCATCATCACAGTTAGACCTGCGATGATTGAGATGCTATTGTTTGCAAGGCACATAGTCGCTGCATTGAGTGTTGTATCCTCGTCCTTTCTCATGTAGACTGAATAGGTAATTGCCATACCCATTCCTGCCGAACAGGACCAAGCGGATTGTGAAAGTCCGTTAATCCAAGTCTCAGGCTGCATGAGATACTCCGGCTGAATACTAAACATGTAGACAAAACCATCCAAACTACCATCTTCGAGATCCATTACGAATGATAGGAATAAGGCAGCAAATAGTAGAACGAATAGAGATATCATCAAACTGACATTGACCTTTTCGATAGCCTTCGCCCCTTTCCAAATTGCCAACATAGTGATTGCTACGGCGATGGCTTGGAAGAAGACAACTTCCATTGGATTCTGTAAGAAGGAATTCCAAACCTCAACGGTGTCTACCTCAGAGCCTAATCCGCCTCGGATTGCAGTCTGGAAGTAATTGATGCACCAGCCCGTTACGACCGCATAATAGAATCCAATCGCGGTTGAAATCCAGGCTGTCCATAGACCCATCCAAGCGAAGCGCTTACCAGCGAAAATTCGGAATGTTCCGACAGTTCCGGTTCGGCTCCTCTTTCCTAAAGCGAATTCTGCAATAATCAATGGAACTGACCAAAGGAATAGGAAAATCAACCAAGGGACTAGGAAAGAACCTCCACCATTAGCACCAACCATTCTTGGGAAACGCCAGATATTCCCTGTACCAATTGCTGCACC
>WTHI01000002.1:0-13541 GCA_011523185.1 Methanobacteriota archaeon | reverse complement strand
GCATCGAATATGAGAGTAGAATTACATTCGATACAAAACCAACAACAATTAGGGATGCGAGTTTCCAGATACCTGAAGGAACTTACTTCAACTGAGGTAGTAGCATAATGCACGATTCAATCAACGTCAAAGGAACCGAATTACAAGAGTGCTCATCAGATCCATTAACCGGGTGGTTTCGAGATGGGTGTTGCAATACAGACGGTCGAGATAGAGGTTCACATACCGTCTGTGCAATCGTAACAGACGACTTCCTGCAATTTGCTCTATCACAAGGCAATGACCTGATTACTCCTGCTCCACAATTTGGCTTTCCCGGATTGAAGGCCGGTGATAGATGGTGTGTTTGCGCTGGAACCTGGCAAGATGCGGCGGAGGCCGGAGTTGCCTGTCCAGTAGTCTTGGAAGCTACACACGAAGAAGCACTTGCAGTATGTGACCTTGAGATGCTGGAAAGCCATGCGGCTTAATCATCCCTTGACAAAGAATTATCCAATCTTTGTGCTACAGTCTTTAGGCGACGAAGAGTCCTATCGATATTTGTCATAACTCGCTCGGCAACATCCTCACCATTTCTTCCAGCTATTCGATATCCGTATGGCATCCTTCCACCGAGGGTGTTGAGCAATAATCGCTGGGAATCAATCGATACGTCAGAGAGTATTTCTTCTACCTTTTCGATACTCAACTTGTCTTTACGAACACCCTCAATCAATGCTGATGAAATATCTTCCTCCAGCCTACCAAGACCACCTCTTCCCATCAACCATTCTTCTCCTCTAGCCGTATACTGTCGCAACAATCCAGTGTATACATCCATGGCAATGCGGTCACGCATAGCAACCCTGTCGACGATTCCAGCCTGTCGTAATCGTTCCACTACTCGTTGAGAACGAGAACGAGTTTCTCCTGTCCTGTCGGTCAAAGTTTGCAGAGTCAGAGGTCTTTCGCTTGCAGCCAATTCATCGAATACTCTTCGAGTAACGGTATCCCCTTTCTTGACTCTATCACCTGTGATGCCAAAATCTGCAAGCAAACAATCGAGCCTGTCTGAATCTTCAGGTGTAGGTCCAGGCTCGGCAATATCTATTCTGAATGATTGTGATTCTTCCTCTCCGGCTTCTTGCATTCGGGACTCTGATTCGGATATAGCATCACTAAGTTCAGCCAATCTCATCATCGCAATGGCACGAGTTTGAACTGCAATCAATTCTACAGACGAGGCCATTGAACCACCACGAAGTACGTTGACATGCCACCTTCCTTGCAATCTAGAACTGATTAGGCCAACTTCACGCAATTTGTGCATCTGATTGTGAACTCCTGTTTGAGAAAGTCCTGAGAATTCGGAAATAGCCGAGTTATCCCACCCCTTCAGTGGTTCTTCCAAAAGGGTGTGCCTTACCATTCGATGAATTGCACCTTGCTCTTCATCAACGGTTGCTCCTTCTGTTCTTGATCGAACTAAACCCATTGAATCGAGCAGCCAAGCAAGTAGCACATCTGGGTCTTTAGAACCGGTAGGCATTGGCTGTTCTACCAAGCGGATGCGGAACATACAACCACTTGGCGAAATTCAATGTGTAATAGGATTCTGTTCAAACCTGACCTAGAAGACTCAATCAGAGATGGTTTGACGATTACGAGGAATCGTCTTCATACCATTTTTTTTCTTCTTTATCGTACTCTTCTGTTTCTTCCTCTTTGTTGGAATCTACCTTGACTGAGGGAGTGATTTCGATTTGTGTTTGAGTTTTAGTTCCACCTGAAGTGACTGCCATAACCCCACCAATTACCAGGAAAAGTAACCCGCAACATAGGAAAGTTGGCCCTCCACATATTGCAGCAAGACCTCCTAAAAAGCCTTCAATCAATCCTTCAATGACTTCCCATCCTACTAGAACAACGTCGTGACTGGTTGTAATTGTATACTCAACACCATCTTCAACTTCTACAATGGTGCCAAGATGCAACCACCCTTCGGGGTCATCTTCATACCCTAATGGCAAGGATCTACCTTCTACATCGATACACGTAAATGCTTTCCAAAATGCTTCACCGCCTTGTACTTCAAGTGTAAAATCATCACATCTAACTTCATCAGATACGAATACTGCAACAGAGTCTCCATTTCCTTCTTCAATATGGATAAAACTGACTGTTTCACCTTGGCTGTTTTCCAAATACACATCATCAGTAGGTCTCCATTTATCAGCATCGCCGATGGAACCTGCGCCCAGAATCATTACCAAAATACCGACGACTATTCCAATTGCTCCGATACCTAGGGTGACCTTTGTGCCATTATTCATGAAAATAGGCGGAAAAAATGACTATTTTAGCCTAAGCCATTTCTGCCCGTAAATCTAACCAATTATACTCTAATTTGGAAGTTTTCAGACCACTGAGGTGGTCTGCTAATCGCAATTCTCCCTCAGCTACTATGCCTCTAGTTCTGAGCACCCCTAATGCTGAGTGAACCGCCGAACGTGACCTACCTAGATCCCTTGCAAGTGCGGCTTGCGAGCGAGGTGAATCAGAGCGAGTTAGACGGGCTACAACGGCCTGTTGTAATTCGGATAGTCCCACAGGGAGCATAGAAGCAGCCCGTGCATCATCAGTAACTCCAGTACCGATTAGAATCTCAACTTGGGCGGGTGCGCCAGCGTAGTAACAGGTTCGTCCATTTACTGACATTGTAGTAACCGATTTTTCTGCAACAAGAACATCTAGATGATGTCGTAGAGTTCCATTTGCTGCATCCAGTCTTCGTTGTAACTCTCGAAAATGAATCCCTGGAGAACGATTTAGAGTCGACATTATTCGGGCCCGAACCGGATTTTCCCAATTCTCCCGTGGCGCTGAAAGTGTGCCTTGGGCTGCAGGAGGAACCATGCCTGGAAGTAGTGCTCCAAGGCCAAAAGCACCTCCTGCCAGTGCGACGAGCCCGTCAACGACGATAGAACGCTTACTGCGCCACTGTTCTATCAACGCCATAGCCCAATTTCATAATGTTCAGGCTTTGAAGGATGCGGCTGTATGAATCAAACATGCATCGTATTTCTAACGCAGGGTAAAATCCCCAAAATCAGCGATTATTCCGATTCAATCAATTCCTTGTGAGTCTTCATGTAAGCGACTAACGGGCCAAGAAGGCGGCCGCAAGTTCTGCCATGAGTGGTTAATCGGTATGTGACCCGAATAGGTGGACCTTCTTCCACAACTCTCTCGACTAGACCATGTTCCTGACAGGTTGTTAATTTGTCAGAAAGGGTACGAGATGAAATTCCCCTTAGAAGTGTCCTTAGTTCATTGAACCGACGATCTCCGGCGATGTATAGCGCGGCTAGAATTTCTATTGTCCAACGAGATGAGAACATCTCAAAGGCATCAACCGCCGCATCGACTTCCCAACCAATGTCCACATCTTCATCATAATACGCGGCGAATATCTTTCTGATACTCCGACCGCTTCTTTGAACTTCAACGATGGACTTCTGAACGTAATTGAAGTCCTTCTCTGATAGGGTCATTGGGTGGCGACTCATGTACAACAGGTTACGCACTACGTATCTAGTGTATAAAATGCACCTAAGTGCAACCACGTACTCTATCCGATTCATATAGGGGCACCAATTCGTCAAGTGTGAAAACTGCACCGAGATGCAATAATACACCGGAGATGAGTAAATGGATAAATGGCTAGAGAACTGGGTTGATGAGATAATGGAAAACTGGGTTGATGAGGTGATCTCTTGAATTGGAATCAAGTAAAAGAGCAACTAATTCGTGGGATGGCGGCCGTAAAGGCGCCTTCCTGGTCGCGCTATTCTTCTTTGTAGAAAATTAGCTGTTAGTGTAATTTGGTCTACGTCCCTGGATTAGTGCACTTAGGCCCTCGAGTGCATCAGAGCTAGCGAATATATCGTCAAGTCGCTCTAGTTCCAAGGCTAGACCTTGCTGGAGATTATCACCAGTAAGAACCGCATCATTGAGTAAATCACTAGCCATTGAAAGGGCGATTGGAGCAGTTCTGCTGAGTGATTTCAGTTGGCGTGATACCATCTTGTCTTCAGGATCAAAACCTTCTGGACAATTACCAGCCGCTAGAGATTCCATGTTTGCATCATTGTAAAACTCAAGGGCGAATGCAGCGGCTGGATGGGAACTATCAGCAGGACTTGCAGGATACTTGTTGCTTGGTTTACCCGAAGCTGAAATTCCAGATACGGTTTGTTCAACTTCGCTTGGGTCGACTAAATGAGTGAGAAGGCCGAGTGAGGCCGCACTACCAGCGTCAAGGAAATTTCCCGCAAGAACGGCGAACCTAGCCGCCTCAATTCCACAAATACGAGGAGTGCGTTGGGTGCCTCCTAGACCAGGGTAGATTCCGATACTAGTTTCTGGGAATCTAAATTGAGTTTTCCTTGTTCCAATTCGATAATCACAGGCGAGGGCTAATTCCAATCCCCCTCCAAGTGCTAATCCCGTAGTTAGAGCGATTGTTGTCTTGTTTGAATTTTCTAATTTGTTCAGTACTTCATGACCGCGGGCTGTGAATTCGTAAATATCGGGAAATGAATCAGCTTGAATCTTATCGACAAAGAATTTGACATCGGCTCCCGCCACGAATGCTTTACCCGCTCCATCAATCACTATTGTTTTGATATCCTCACGAGAGTTGAGAGAATCAAGTGCGTTTCCTAATTGTTCCACAACAACTTCGTTTAGGGCATTCATTGCTTCGGGTCTATTGATTCTAACAGTTGCAACTTCGCCATCAACATGAGTGTCTACATAATTGAATTCCAGAGGTTCAGTCAATTCAGCAAACCAATTCGGCAACTCGAATTCCGCCAAATCTGCGTATGATTGAGCCATTGACACCGCTTCTGAAATCCCAATTCGATTTGCTAATTCAAAGGGTCCTAGAGCCCAACGTAGTCCAACTTTAGCCCCACGATCAACATCTTCCATAGAACAGATTTCTTCCTCGACAATTTGGGCTGATACTGAGAACACTTGCCCCATTAATCGCTGGCGAATAATCTCAGCCGCCTCATCACTACAGTGGGTATCTTCACCAATATCCCACATTTCTCCTTCTTCCACCATCTTCCTAAGATTAGCAGCACCTGTATATCTGGGGCAATGCAATTGTTCGGCTAGGTAATCTGTGGAATGTAAGGCGATAGGAGGCCCTGTCAAATTCATTAGGGCAAATGGTCCCATTCCTATTCGGAATGCCTTTTCAGCAACCGCATCGATTGCCGCAGCGCTAGCAACTCCCTCTTGCAATAACAAACAGGCTTCGTTTAGCCAAGGAACAAAGAAGCGGTTTACAACGAAACCAGGTCGATCTTTACAGATGATTACGACCTTACCCATTGTTTTGCAATACTGTTCTACTGCGTCTAGGGATTGCTTCGATGTAGTTTCCGCAGGGATTATTTCGATTAGCCTATTTTTGGCGGGATGGTAAAAGAAATGCAAACCAACGAAGCGATCTGGCCTACCGGTCGCTTCGGCAAGAGCATTGACGCTCAAAGAGGAGGTGTTCGAAGCGAGAATTGTGTGTTCGTCGCATACCTCATCGAGGGTCGTGAAGACAGCGGTTTTGATATCGAAGTCTTCGAAAACAGCCTCGATAACGAGGTCGGTATCTTTGGCGACATTTTCGGTTCCAATAACGCCGGTGATTCTAGCTTTGATTTGCTCTGCCTCAGTCTCGCGAAAGATTCGCCTTTCAATCGCTTCATCAAGAAAATTAGCAATAATCGATTGACCGCGTTCAACCCATTGCCCCTCACGGTCAACCATCTGTACATCGAATTGCTCCTGGGCAGATTTCTGGGCGATTCCCGAGCCCATGTTTCCAGCACCGATGATTGCTACACTTCCGATAGGTCGCATGGCCCGGCGACCAAAGACCTACCAATGAATCCACCGATTCCGGTCCTTCGGACCGGCGGCGTTGAATCAAAAATTACACCCAATCAACTATTATCACTGTCTCGTGTGGATAGTCTATGCGACATACCCGGCGATTGCTAGCAATTGTATTACTCATCATGCTAATTTCATCAAGTCAGGTAGCTATCGCCAATAGCAACGGAAAAACGGGAGCCTCATCAAGTGGATGTACGTGTCATGGATCTAGCTCCACGATATCCCCAAGCCTAAGTGGTCTCCCTTGGGGAGCAGGAGGTTACTCTCCCGGGGCAACTTATTCTCTAAATTGGGACGGTGGACCACATATCCCAGGAGATGGAGGATTCAATCTCGATGCGAGCGCTGGTACTTGGTCCAACTTGGGTTCACAAGTTCAGTTGTTGAACGGCGAACTAACACATAGTAGCGATTCCCTACGTTCATGGTCGGCTGATTGGACAGCACCTTCTGCTGGTACTGGAAATGTAGTCTTCAATCTTGCAGTGTTGTATGCGAACGGAAATGGTGCAAATAGCGGTGATGATTGGGGCACCGGAACTTGGACATTAGGCGAGGCATCCTCAAGCAGTAACACGCCTCCGGAGGCCCTATCGGTAAATTTTGTTCCTACTGATCCAACACGTGGAACGGGCCTAGCAGTCGACTATACCTACTATGATGCAGACGGTGACTCGGAACAAGGTACTCAGATTCGTTGGAAATTAAATGGAAACAATGTTGGAGACCTCGATGACCAAACTTCGGTATCTCAGACCTGGCTTGCAAAAGGTCAACAATGGACATGCACAGTTACGGTAAAGGATGGTACTGACCAAGGTGAACCGGTTACTATCGGACCTGTTACAATAAACAATACACTTCCAATAGCGAGGAATCTGGAGCTTACTCCTGAAAATCCTCTTGATACTGATGAACTAGAATTAGACTACGATTACTTCGATCTAGACGGTGAACCTCAACAAGGAACAGAGATTCGCTGGTATCTCGATGGGGCTAGAATACCTGAATTAGATGACGTGGACAGCGTCTCTCCGTTGATGATTCGTAGTGGAGATCAATGGGAAGCCTCAGTCAAACCTCATGATGGTGACGAGTTTGGTGAAATCGTATACACCGGGGTTGTGGTAATCGGTTCATCGAATAACCCACCTGTTGCCACAGTTTACGTCTCTCCGGTTGGCAATGCTCGTACTGATGATGCATTACAGGTTAACGTAGGATGGACTGACCCAGACGGTGATACAGTTCAATCTACAGAGATTCGATGGTTTAGAGACGGTGTCCAGGTATCTGCTTACAACGATCTAACTGCTGTTCTATCCGAATCAACTTCCAAGGGAGAAACTTGGACCGCCAAGGCAAGAGTCAGTGATGGCTTATTGTGGTCGGATTGGGTTGAAAGTGAGGATTTGATAATTCTCAATACCCCTCCCAAAGTAACCTCTATTGAGATGTTACCTTCTGGGAAATTAACTACGTCGATTAATCTCAGTGTCATGTGGGAACAAAGTGACTTAGATGGAGATTCAGAAATGAATAGCCAAATTCGTTGGTGGGTTGATGGTGAATGGGTAAGAGAATACGACGGTATGACTGAAATCCCAGCCTCTGAGACTGTCAGAGATCAGAGTTGGTCTGTGCAAGTTGTCCCTGGTGACGGAGACGACTTGGGAACCTCGATGAAAACCACCTCAAGACAGATTGAGAATGGAGCTCCCGGTAACATGGAGGTCTATCTTGGAAATGGTGATGCTGGATTTACAGGAGAGGAAAGTGAAATGCCTTCTCTTCCAACATTACCTGCCAATTCCCTAGAATCATTGGTGGTTTATGCTTCGGCTACAGACCTAGATGGAGAACCAGTCTCTTTCCATGTTTCTTGGGCTCGCAATGGATTCTCCGTTCCGGACCTTGAAGATATTCTAGCAATACCTGCAGATAGGCTAGAACCGGGACAAACGTGGATTGCGACTGTTACAGCGAGTGACCCGTGGGGGCTATCGACAATTTCAGAAGTAGAAATCGAAATTGCTAATGTTCCACCCACCGCGATGATATCGACCTCTCCTGAACCACCTATCGCTGGAGCTTTTATCACCCTCGATGCTTCAATGTCAACAGATCTAGATGGAGATATTATCCATCACATGTGGGATGTAAATGGAGTCAGTTTAACCGGCGAGGTAGTCAATGTGCAGTTGGGAGCCGGTTCTCATTCTGTAATGCTAACCGTAGTCGATGATATGGGAGAGACCGGTATGAGTGTGTCATACATCACCTTCGGAGAGGTGATTACGGTAAGTGGCCTTTCTGCGACGCTTTCTGGTAGTGAAGTGGAATTATCTTGGGAATGGACCGAAGGCGAAACTAATTTCCGAATTTATCGTTCAAGCAGTCCATTCACCTCCTCAGGACATGGTGCTAATGGAGAAGCATTAGTCACCGACTTAGAAGCGGTTGGAGAGACTACTGAGTTATCTTGGAGTGAGACTGCTCCGGTTGCTTCTAACCTCTATTATGCAGTAACCGCAGAGGTTGGCGGCCTCGAGGTTTTGTGGCTCTTTGAGATGGATAACACCGCTAGTGTTGATGCTTCTGAAGCCCCTAACTCCATAGATATCGAACCTACTGGTTCAATTTCTGCGATGTCTTTACCGGTGACGATAATCATGCTACTGGTTGGTCTAGCGAGTATTGGAATAACCGTGTTCGGTCGAAGGAGGGATGCCTGATGCGTGGTAGAATTCTAGCTCTTGCTACAATTACTCTAATGCTAATCGCAACACAAGGTACTGTCGCAAATCCTGGTGGTAATGGTGACTCAAACAGAGATTTTGTTTGCGGAGGTTCTTGCCACGGAGACCCTTCACTAAGCGCGCCTTCCACGGCAACGATTTCGATTACATCAGGAAATACTGCATTTACAGGAACCGCCTACCAATTGGATACAACGATTGAGATAGATTTGATTTCACATTCGAGAATCCTAGGTGTATTCCTTCTATCTTCGACCAATGGAAATGGAGACAATCCTGAAGATCATGGCTGGAATATTATTCAGGATCCATCTGGAACTACCGTAAACTATGTCGAAGTAATCGTTCCAACAAATGGTGTAGTTAGCCTAACTTGGGTGCTTACAGCACCCGAACAAGTCGGTGATGGAGATCTAATCGTAGCAATTCATCATGGAGCTGGATACGAAGGCCTTGCCTATCTTGGAGTATCTGACCCTCACTCGATTTCAATCGATCCGGTGCCTGCTAACCTACCTGGCTTTGCTCTCGATTGGAGTGCGCCAAATTACCGAGTTACGGGCGACACATCTCCGGTTAGTGTGCTAACTCAAAATACCACAGAAATTTCTGTTGAATGGAAATTGGAAGGAGAATCAATTTCTCATCCTGCAACTGTCGAGGCAGGAATGGAGGATGAATGGTTAGTGCACTTGCCTGCGACTATGGGTGATGGAAGAATTGTCTATCGGGTAACTACATCGAATGGTGAGTTTGATGTGGTTCAGCCTTGGCTGACGATGGGAACCATTCCGCCTGAATTCGATGGTAGTTTGATGGGTGCTAGGGCTCAAGGATTTGCTGGGGCATTCATGATAATCGCACTTATGGTAAGCCTTCAAGGACTGTTACAACCAGCTAGAAGAAAGCATGAATTGGATCAAACAGAAGAAGTGGAGGCAGCCGAGGAGACACCAGTCGAACCAGTAGTTGAGGAGTCAACATTGGATGACGATGCGGCATATAGAGCACGTCTTCTGAAGTACGATGAACACCCTGGTTTACTTTGGGATCCGGTGGATGAAGAATGGGTTGACGATCCAGATTACGGAGGCGATGAGTGATGTTCTCTCAGACCTTACATCACCTGGTAGTGGGTCTAACTACAGGCATTGCAACCCTCGCTTGTCTATGCGCCATAGCCGCTTGGGTCTCAAATTACTTCGTTGGGGCTAAGGATACTCGGTCTCATCTTGATACTGCATCTTACATTGCTGCAATCGCTGCACTTCCTTTGCTTCCTGTCGCAGTTCTTTCAGGTACTATGGCGATGTCTGATCCAGCTAGCGATGCAATGAGTTACAACAAATTCCTCTTTGCTGGATTAACAACCGGATTCCTCGCTTCAATGGTAATCGGTCGTTGGAGATTTGGCCCAGGGGTTTGGAATGATTCTAGACTTTCATTATTGCAAGTAATTTCCGCTATTGGAGCACTCGCAAGCATCACTGTTTTGGGCTCCATAGGGGCAAAGATGACCCTTGGTGAATCAACGATGGATATCCTACCATTTTGGCCTGAGTTTGACGATTCAGTAGTTGTTAACGAATGGCTTTCTGTAGTCCTACTTATCCTTGGCCTAGCCGCAATGGTTGCGGCATTCAGATTCGGCCCCAAGGTCGATCGTCTGACCGACTAAGAGATTCATTCCTGCAGTTAGTTTGACCCTTCGCAATCAGGTGTGTTACAAGGGGTATCTTCCTCTTCGTCAGACTCATCCTCTTCGTCCGTCTCATTCCCTTCGTGCGATTCTTCGTCAGACTCATCCTCGTGTTGTTCTTCTGAATCTCCACATTCGTCAAGTTCCCACTCCTCATACACTTCATTGCCATCAGGGTCTACCCATTCTAGGATACCCCAGCATGACTCATAATTTTCAGAAAGCCAAAATTCGCCTTCTTCTGATGACCAGTGTTCGTTGTAGGTGCCTGTTTCATCGTCCCAATAGGCTTCCCAGAAGTAATCCTCATCTTCTTGGTCCCAGTCATTTTCATCCCAATCATTGTCCCAATCATGCTCTTCACATGGGTCTTGGTTGAAATCTCGACGATCATTTTGTTCGCTATCTCTGGTCCTTGGCTCATCTCCCCAACCATCTTCATCAGAATTACTATCATCTTCAGATTCTTCTTCCCAGTTGTAATTTTCATCCCATTCATCATCCCAATGATTCCAGTCTCCGTCTTCACAGTCTCGCCAATCAGGGTGCATATTTCCGCCGTGGTGACCATCTGGTATCCCCATACCAGAATTCATCAACATCGATCCCATCATCGCCACACATCCGTCAACTAACGGTGCCAATGCGGCGTTCATAGCCCGAACACTTTCTGGAGAAAGTGTATCGGTTGAAGTCGTACCATCTGCTGCGTAGGTGGTTATGGATACTGACCCATCTTCTGCCCTTTCCATATTGTCGATATTACCCCAGAATTCAGAGTGAACCCAGGCCTGGCACATCTGGAAGAACATGGAGTGAAGTTCTTGATTTGGGCCGAACATCCCGTTCATTCCCATCATATCCGGACCTTCACCGCGGAACATCCCCATGCAGGGGTCTCGATCCTCAGTTCGGTCGATTCCAATTCCGGTAGCCGCTAATCTTTCTCTATCCTCAGGAGTCATGTCTTCAAGTACGGTTGAGTCTGGTCTGTCTGTAGGCATGTTGGGTCTTTGATCGGTTAGTGGCTGACGAGGCATTTCATCCCCCATACAATCTTCCCATGACATTGAATCTAAGTCTACATCTCTGTCGTCAGGCGCCATTTCTGGGCGGTCTGAATTTGGATTAGATTCAGTCTCTTCCCCACGGTCATTTTCGTCCGTAAGCCTATCTTCTCCTGAGTCCCCCAGTACTCCACTTCCGAAAATTACCGAAGCGAAAAGTAGCATTCCGACAGCGACTGCAAGTTGGCTGGCTCGTTCGTTGTTATTCATCGACTCATCATCGACCATGCTGAAAGCGCGTTCCTACCTACGGTATGAACGGTTCGTTATCTCGTTTGAGTTTAGTCTAGGAATTATTGAGTTCTTGAAAGACCTCAAAGATACGCCTAGCATGTGCATCAGGAGAGAGGTCTAATTCTGCGATTTTCTGTCTTCCAGCCTCAGCCCATTTCTTTTTCACATCGGTATCCAGTGCCTCATTTAGAGCCTCTTGCCAAGCCATTGGGTCGTCACGAGGAAGAAGCCTACCATTGACTCCGTCTTCTAATGTATCTTGGAATCCTCCTTCGTCTACAAAGAGGGCTGGAGTTCCTACAGCAAATGCTTCGATTGGGGTAAGTCCGAAAGGCTCGCCGTGAGCCATGCTGACAATCGCCACAGAACGTCGCATTAATCCAGTCAATTGTAAGTTGGAAAGACGAGGTGGAGTCCATAATTTGACACCTCTAGCATTAGCATGGTCGTGAAGGCCCTCTACTTCTTCGAATACCCCTCCTCCTACCAAAACTAGGCCGAACCCGCTTCCTGCCAACATCGAGATAGTTTCCCAACCACCCTTTACCCAGCCAGCATGACCAATGGTTGTCACCCAGGGTGGGTCCGGCAATTCATCAAATTCAATCCATGCTTGATTTTCTTCATCTGTCGCTTCTGTGGTGAATTCTGAAAAATCCACACTTGGATGAATAAATCCAGCATCACAACCGTAAACGGCCTGAATTCTTTCAGCACTGTAACTCGAATTGCCGTTTATTCTTGAGTTTGGACGTTTCAAGAAAGCTGAAATTACCTTCCGATCATCACGTCTAGCCTTGGAGAGAGCAAATCTAGTGATCGATAGATTGCGCTTTGGTTTACCATCTACTCCGAGATGAAGAACATCTTCGTATAGACCGCGATGAGGTTCTAGCATGTGTAGATGGAATGGGGTTTTCTTCGGTACAAGTCGAATCAATCCAAGTGAACCATCTCCGCTTACGAGGTGAACCGCATCGGCATTTGCTAGGGCTTCATTTAATCCAGCAATTCCTTTCCAAGCCTTTGTTGAATTCCTTAGTTCGGTGTTCCATACTTTAGACAATGTTCCAGATTTTTTTTGCCATGGAATCTTTGGCTTGAGTAGAGGAATTGCGTTTTCTCTGCAACACTGCTTGAGTTCTCTTGAGGATTCTAAAGTTGCCATTGTAACATCGAAATATTTCGTCAATGCTGGTAAATTTCTGATTAAATCCCGTTCAGCACCTCGCATTGCTTCAAAGGTGCCTTTGGCGACTAATAGACTCGGTTTTTCCGATTGAGGCTCAGTCAATTCGATTCCTCCAAGACTCTTCTATATACGGCGAGTACATCCTTTGAAATGACTGGCCACATGTAGGATTTTGATGCCTTATGCCCTGCATTTCCAAGATTTTCCAATTCTTCATCACTAAATGAAATCAATTGGCTCATAGCATCAGCCAGTTGCACTGAGTTTCCAGACTTAACCGAGAATCCAGCATTTGGCTCTGTAACCAATCGACCGAGATCATTCACATCTGCCATGATTACTGGGGCGTTGGCATACATCGCTTCTAGCATAACCGTTGGAAGGCCCTCGAAACGAGAAGGGATTACGATGCCTGTAGAGTTCTCAAGTAGCCAACGCTTTTCTCCCTCACTGACTAATCCTAGTCGGTGAATTGCTTGATTTTGAGGTGATTTTTCTACACGTTCTGTTAACCAATCACCGAGTTCTCCTTTCCCAGCTATTGCTAGGTCGAAGCCTGGATCAGAATTTTCGGCAAGCAAGTCCCAAGCATCCATCAGAACATCCAAACCCTTCTGCTCGCTTAGTCTTCCAACAAATGT
>WTHI01000080.1:0-3544 GCA_011523185.1 Methanobacteriota archaeon | reverse complement strand
CAGTAGAGCAATGGGTCTTCAACAGGTCATCTTCAGCAAACTGATCAAAGCCTGCGAACAGGACTGGATCCCGGAGGCAGACTCCTTCTACGGAGAACCAGCGTTCACAAAACGGTTACCAGAAGGCCTTAAAAAGCTGGTTTATGAACCAAAGCAGAGAAAGAGCGAGCGAGGATCAATCCGAACCAAAGTCATCACCAAGCGATTGTCGTCAACCAAGCTGAGTCAATAAGAAGAACGGACTCAAGAGAGCAAGGAAAAACATCTCATAAACAACGCATCAAACGATTCAGGGTGGATACGGTCAAGCGTTATTGTTTTTGCTTGAGCTCCTCGCTGAGACAACAAATTCGGCTCAATCGAGAGGCGAGCAGTGGGTTGAATATCATTGTGATGGTCACATCCAACGGGGACTTGGTCTAACAAGAAATCGAAGGAATGCCCACAATTGGGACAGTGAACTGATGAAAAGTTTTCAACATATCCCATGATAGGGAGATCAAACTGACCATACATTGCGATCGTCCGTCGCAGGTCCGCACACGATGAGAGCCCAGGCACGCCGACCAGAAGGACACCTGCGAGTGGACATTCTTGAAGCAACGTGATCTGGGCATCACCAGTTCCAGGTGGTAGATCGATGAGCAAGAAGTCGAGATCGCCCCAGGCAACATCAAACAAGAATTGCTTGAGTAATCTCGTCAGAATTGGTCCCCTCCAAGCCAACGATTGGCCATCCTCAGCCAACATGCCAACAGACATGACGCGAATGCCATCCAACACAGGAGGGATGAACTTGGTTACCCCGTCAATATCTTGTGTTTCAACCGCTAGAGAGTCGGCACCAAAAACAGTCGAGATATTTGGCCCATACACATCAGCATCAAGAATACCGACACGAAAGCCCTGATCCCGGAGTTTCGACGCCAATCCAGCTGTTACTGAGGTTTTGCCGACACCACCCTTGCCACTTCCAACTGCAATCGTCCGCTTGACTCCAGGAATTGTCCGTGTGTCAACTACAACACGCTTGGTCCAAGCCAAGGAAGACAAGGCCGTTCGCGTGGCATCAATCAAATGATTCTGATCAGAGCCATGGAAGAGACGTACATAGACATCGTCATCGATCACTCTGATATTTCTTACGAGAGCAGAGCCAACCAATGACAACTGAGACCCTGGAATTGGAATGTCGTCGAGAACTGAACGGACTTCCTCAAGACGAAGATCAATGTCATTCACAGCGAGAGAAGGTGCAACAGTCATGGTGGACAAATCTCAAGTAATTAAATCAAGACTGCAGTCGAGCCAATGATTTCTCAGATGCAATACGAACTTCGATGTCAGAATCATTCAAAGATTGCTGTAACGCAGATTTCGACTCTTCCGAGTGAATGGACCCCAACGCCAAAGCCGCCTCCTTGCGAACACAGGAATAGTCATCACAAAGCAATGGAATCAAAGTGGGGAGAACTGTTTCAGATACATGGCTCTGCAGGGCTTTCAGAGCAAATTTCCTCACCTGCCAATGCTCGTCGCGTATGGCCTGCCCCAACGACTCTGCGGATGAGGGGTTGGACTTGCGCTCAAGTGCTTGCGCTGCATTACGGCGAACTTCCCAGGATTCATCCTCGAGAAGGCTCGAATGCAAGATCGTCAGCACATCAGGCTCATCCAAGTGTGCCAAGGTCAACATCGCCTCCTTACGGACATTCACACTCGGATCAGTGGCTAATTTCAGAGCGGGTGGGAAATGAGTAAGTTGGTTTAAGTATCGAAGAGTGGTAACGGCTTCCTTTCTAAGAATCTCCTCAGATGATTCGAGGAAAGGGGCAACGGAAGGCAGAGCTTGAACATCATGAATTTTTCGAAGGAGAATCAGAATGGCAATCTGAAGCTCAAGGTCGTCTTCGGTCAGCTTGTCGAGAAGGAGCAGAAGATGGTCTTGATTGACCAACTCCTTCAATGCATTCAAGGCTTCGCCGCGAGTGCGCTCGGTTTTAGAGGAATAAAGACAATCGATTAAAGGAACGACTGACTCCTGGCTGGCAATCTCCCACAGCGAGGTAACAGCAGTGAAAACAACATCATCAGAAGAATCATGCAAAGCATGAATCAGGAAGGGAACGGACTCCTCATCACAAAGATGCTGCAAAGAGACAACACCAACAATCCGGTCATCAACCGAATCGGAAAGAAGCATCTCAACAGGAGGCTTCAGTTCGTCGTCAAGAGACTCAAATACGTCACTGAGAGAAGACGGAATGGACGCAGCAATCATCGAAGCAGGAAAGGAATTTGAACGGTCACAGCACCCGTGGGGCACTCTTTTTCACAGGGAAGACAAAACCAACATTCGTCATACTTCATGTAGGCTTTACCTGTTTCAGGGTTTTTGGCAAGAACATCAAGGGGGCAAACCTCGATGCATGCGGTGCACTTCTCAAGACACTTTGACTCATCAACAACAACAGGAACGTCGACACGATTAGCAGCAAGAGACATAAGAATTAAGAATCAGGAAGGAGGGTCAAGCCGCAATAGCGACATCATATTTTTCCTCCGCAAGATTGACATCAATGATGTAATCCTCGAGGGGTTGCTTGGATATTGCCATCTCCGAAGACGGAGATTTTTCAATAATTGTGTTGCACAGCCATTCCTCATCATTGCGATGTGGATAATCCAAACGATAGTGGTAGAGGCCCCAACGACTTTCGCGCCTGAACAATGAAGCACGAGCAGCCATCTCTGCACAATCCCGAATAAAATGAATTTCCATACAACGCATCAACTCATGGGGATCACGTGCTCCGAGTGAGTCCAACACCGAATCGTACCCAATAAATTTATCGAGGCCGATTTGCATATTTGAAGGTGATTTCGGCGGCTGAAGGTAATCATTCACATATCGTCTGAGCTTATATTCAACTTGAGTGTGGGGAATGCCGTCCGGATTGGCCAATGGCGCATAAATCCGAGCCTTTTCAGCCTCTAGGAAAGAAGGATCAGGCTCAAGATGATCCAGATCCGAAATGGAGTCGATAGCATGCTCAGCAGCAACTCGCCCTGAGACAAAAGCACCAATCATGTAGTTATGGGGAACATTCGCCATATCCCCAGCAGCGTAAAGTCCAGGAATCGATGTCTGCATATTGGCGTCAACTTGTACACCTGAAGCCGAATGACCACTGCAGAGACCGATCTCGGAGATGCTCATTTCAACGCCATGCGTTCGGTAGTTCTCAGAACGTCCAGCATGGAAGCGTTCACGACTTGGACGCTCGTTTGCAAAGAGAATGGACTCAATTTCAGAAATTGTAGATTCATCCAGATGATACATCTTTAAATGAACAGGACCAGATCCGGAATTGAGTTCTTTCCACATTTCAAGCATCATTTGGCCGCTCCAATAGTCACAACTAATGAAGCGGTTTCCCTCTGCGTTGGCTGTGTAAGCACCAAATGGACTCGCGACATAGGCGCAAGCTGGTCCGTTGTAATCCTTGATCAGAGGATTGATCTGAAAACATTCAATATTGGC
>WTHI01000079.1:0-3590 GCA_011523185.1 Methanobacteriota archaeon | reverse complement strand
CTTTGTCAGAGTTCAGAAAGCTGAACAGGATTGGACGGATAAGGGTGATCATTGTCTAAGTAAATAAGGTTTACAGGATTGCTGCGATTTCAGCTTCAGTCAATCCAAGTTTTTCGTAAGCAGAGCGCTTAGTAGCAATGGCTTCAGTGTCAGCTGCTTCGAGTTCAGCAGCTTTAGCAACTACCTCATCATATGTAGGCGGTGTAGTACCTTCAACCCAAACACCCTGTCCTGGAGAGACTTCCTCAAGGGCTTCAAGTTCAGCTTGATTGACTGGATCTTTGGGAATGTAGCAACTAATAAAATTATCATAGCTCCGGAGAGCTTTATTAAAATAAGTCATTGATAAACATTAAATGGTTTAGGTTGCAAGTTCCATCATCACTAAGGTTGATTTGGCACCAGGATTCATCCGGCTATCATCGCTAGTATTAGGGTTCAGAATACTGAATTGAGTGCTTGCAGTAGCAGTGCGAAGGGTAATAGTAAAAGTGCTACCGGTCAAAGTTCCAGCAGGAATAATTAGAGTTTGCACAAAAGGGATGGAAATACCGGTATTACCACCGGCAGCTGTACCATGGTTGTAAAAGTTGTTACGGGTGCCAGTATTACCAAGGAAAGATAAACCGTGGGCATGGTAGTTATTGCCAAGTGAAGTGGCTTGCAACGTCAAAATACACAGAATATCATTATTAGCATGATCTTCAAACTGTGCAGATGTAGCATAAGTTAGAACATCTGTATCTGCTGAACCTGAACCTGAAGCTCTGGTATTATTTTCAAAGTTTAGAATTTTTTTAATTATACCGCCAGCGCCCCATTCAAGTGTTGGGTTATTAGAGGAGACACTGCTAACTTTAAGAACTTCACCAGCAGCCGGTGCATCACTAGGAAGTGTCCAGGTGCTGTTAGTTCCTACAGCAGCAGGAGATTTTAAAGAAATAAAGTTTGAACCGTTATTGTCATTTTCACTTAGTCGAAGTTCCGATTCGTTGTCAAGAACAACGTCACCAGTAAAGGTAGCGCCTGATAGATTTGCCTTGCTAGTATCTAAAGAGACAAGGCTTGCGACTGTAATTGATTGAGAGTTATCATTCTCAATCGTGTCGCATTTAAGAGTTCCAAATGCCATAGTTATGCAATAATAAGTCTAGCGGTTGTTTGTAGTGTCCATTCTGCACCGTCAGCAATAGTGACAGGTCCAGCCATTAAGTAGTTGTTTCCAGTTGGAAATGTACGGTCGCTTTGAGCTGCTTGTGGAGTGGTAATTACATCTTGTGAGATCGTTCCCCATTCCAATTCAGCGTCAGTTGTACCACTGGCAACTCTTAGAACCTGCTCATTAGCAGTAGGTGCTGTAGGAGGCAGAGTTACGGTGTAGGAAGCAGAGCAGTCATCAGCATTAATACTGACTTGTTGGTCTTCAGCACCATTCTGTAGGATCAGGTTTTGGCCATCTTGAATCCGTGTGTTGCCTCTTACATCCAGTGCGTGCTGAGGTGTAGATTCATTGATGCCAACACAATTTACTGAGCCATCAACAAATAGTTGGTGATCATTGCTATCTGATTCAACTCGGAAGTCAACAGACGCACCTTGTTCATTAAATACAGCACCACCGTTTGCGGCAAATGTATTTACCGGATTATCTGTGCCACTGGATGTACCAATTCGGAAACTACCTCGTACATCTAAAGTTGAAGTAGGTGAAGCTTGACGAATGCCAACTCTATCGTTACCACCATCTACAAAGAGCATGTGGGTAACATTATCTGACTCCACTCGGAAATCAGCATCTGCACCCTGTTCATTGAAAATAGCAGCACCAGTTGAATGTAGCCGAATTTGGGTATTGTTAGAAGTGCTAAGTCTAATATCACCTACAACATCTAACGGTGCGCCAGGAGTTTGATTGTTTATACCAACACGATCTTGGTCACCATCAACAAATAACATGTGAGTGCTATTGTCCGAATCAACTCGGAAATCAACACCAGCTCCCTGTTGGTTAAAGTGAGCACTACCGTCTTGATCAATACTGGTATGGACGGTTGAACCATTTTTAACGTCTAGGTTACCATTAACATCTAAAGCATCGTTAGCAATAACCTTTCCATTTCCAGCACCTGTAAGTGTCAGATCTGTATTACTAGTAGTTGTAACAGTACCACCAACAACTTCAACATTACCTTGTGCACGTACATCACCATCAGAGGCAACACGGAACTTCTCAGCAGCTGCAGCACCACCTGCCATCAAGTTGACAACAAGGTCAACATCTTCTCCACCATCAGTTACATCAGTAGTGACAGCTTCAACTTGAGCACCGGTTTCAATAGATGCAGCAGCCTCTACGTTAAAGTCAATACCGACACCGATACCAGCGGCAGGTGTTCCAGAACTTTGTGATTCAACTGTCAGTGCAGTCGTGACAGCATTAGTAGTTGATGTAGTTACTTCGATTTCAGTAGGAAGTGTTGCCTTAACAGCAGTACCTGTAACTTGCAATCTAGTTGCACCGTTGGCTGTTACATCTACGCTGTCAGCACCACTACTGAAAATACCAGTATTTGAGTCACCATCAAAAGTCAGTACTGGAGCAGTTGCATCACGACCATCATCCAAAGCCAGTGCACCCGTCATGGTGCCACCTGAAGTTTGAAGACCAGCTTCTTGGTCGGTAGTTACAGCAACCCACTGAGTATTAGTAGCATCGTAAGCTTTCAGAAGTTGAGGATCTTGGCTCGTATCCCACCAAAGATCACCAGCATCAGGAGAGCCAGGTGCAGAGGATGAGACCTGATAAGTCTGGAAAAAACTGTTGACGTTATCAATATCACCAGCAACAGTGTTGACGTTATTGATTGAGCCACCGACAGCATCTACATTGGCAATAGAGTTTGCAACAGTTTCAATCTCGCTAGTTGTTTCATTCAGGTCGTTAGCAACAGTATTAATGTCAGCAATATTGTCTGCACAAGTTGTGACATTAGTAGAAATATTTCCAAGCTTGCTTATTGCATCTGTAGCTACAGTTCCATCTTCGATATCAGCCAGAGTTTGGATATCGAGAATGTTATCTTCAAGGGTGTTAATATCACCAATATTAGCTGCAACAGTGTTGACGTTTGCAATGCTGTTTGCAACCGTATCGACATTAGCTCCATCAGGAGTTGTACGGTGCCAGGTGTAGGTATGGAGCGTAGTTGTAGTCTCAACCAGTGCACCGCTATCAGATGCGATAGTCGTACTAGCAGGACCACCAGTAATGGTTACGTTATTGCCACTACCAGCTCCATTAGTAATAGTCGCTTGACCACTACCATTAAAGGTTAGGTCACTTGCAAGTGCACCAATACTGACAATTGTGCCTGCACCATCGTTGATGTCTGGGTTAGTAGCTGGGAAGCTGGTTTCATTAGCAATAGGAACAAAACCACCAACCTCAGTTACAAGGTTGACAATACGCGCATCAATAGCACCAGTGGTGGCAACGCGGGAGTCATCAGCTGTCCAGGTTGCAGACGTTTGAATAATCTCATTACCTGCAGCATCTTGACGCCAGAAACGTTGATCAGCAGCAGAAGTTG
>WTHI01000113.1:0-13726 GCA_011523185.1 Methanobacteriota archaeon | reverse complement strand
CTGTACATCGGGAGTAAATCCTGAAGAGGTTAGTAAATTCTCAACTCTTACACTTAATTGATTGTTGGAAGTATATGAATTTCCGATCAATAATAGGTCAAGTGTTGAATCATTGGAAGCCGAATCAAAAGATTTCGGAGGCTCATTTAATTGGCTCGGCGCTGTTGACACGGATAGCAATGCAAGAATCAATGCCATGGCCAAAGCCCTGCCTCGCATGGGAGACGCTCATCGTTCTCGGCTTTGATTCCTACCCTTTCGCGATGAATCGCTTATACGAAGCAACTATGCTCTTGGGTGCTGTTCGACGACCATGGCATCGAAGTGGCCATTTGGTAAGAAGAACGCCCCCGCCAAACCAAAGCCTCCAGAAGAGAAGGCTGAGGTAGTTGAGTATGAGAGAAAGTCTGAGGATAAACAGAAGGATTTAATCGAGGATAAAAGTCACCTGAAAGACAAATCTTTTCTCGATGCAATGGCGCTATTAGGCGATGATTGATTTTGAAGACTCAGAGTACCGGGTCTGGGATAAGGCGGCCTATGGCATCGATGTCGAAATCTCCAGCTTGAATTGGAACCCGAAGACCAAATTCAGAAGCAACAGCAGGGTCTATTTCTCCAATTTGTCCGATTTCTTCTCCGGATACAAAGACCTTAGCGCCCCTTCCGGACAACCAAGGTCCTTCGTCCAACTCGGTTGATTCCCAAACAATATCCTCAAGATTTGCTCCAATATCTCTGAGGAGGGCTTGTGCGAATCCTTTCGCCGCCGAGAACCCTCCTCCAACTTCTGCACAAGCCCATGCAGCCCTTGTAGCGTTATGAGAGTCCAATACAACCGTTCCAATTTCGTAAACTCGTTGTGGTAATTCATGATGACGATTTGCTGCCAGTAACTGCAATAAACTCGGAAGGATTCTTTGCCTCATCATTGTGTGGTCAATGGTAATTGGGTTTGCTAATTCAGTAGCAGTTGCCAAACTCGCCCATCGTGTATTATCAAATTGAACTCTTTCGTTTGATAATGTAAGACTTTGAGTTTCTTGAAGATTCAAAGAGCGTAAACTTTCTCGAACTCTTCTATGTAAATGTGCAGAAGGTAAAGGGATAGCATCCAGATGAACGGATGATAAGATGTTGGGCATATTCTCGTATCCATAACCGATTGCAATATCTTCAACAATATCCACGGGATGCATTATGTCGGATCGCCATCTAGGCATGGCGATTACATGTTCTCTTTCGCCTACTTCGAGGTCCGCCCAACGCTCGGCTTTGTTTACTCCATCCGTAACCGCGCGTGAGGCTACTAGATTGCCCCCCATCCTTTGTATTGAGGAGGCAATTTCTTCACTCCCAAGAGTTAGGCCAAGTATTCTTTCAATTAATCGATCAGACACTCTATGTTCCTTAGACTGCATATTTGGTGTCATTCTAACCAGTCCATCGTAACCAGTGACCTTCACTTGTTCTATTGTTCCGCCGCGTTCAGATAAAGCAAGACAAACGAGCAATAAACAAGCTTCTACGGCTCTTTCGTCCCAGCCGGTTACATCAATGAAGAAATCTGTTGTAGATTCGCTAACTGTGGTGTGATCTCCATTAATTATCGGCGGAAACGATAGTATGTCATCATTCGAATCTAAAATTACAGGATAAACATCCATATTTTCCATTAAATGAGCGTATTCTACACCCTTCGGGTGTTCCATAAGTATCTCATCGATTGACATTTTTTTATCCATAGCTAAGGGGATAAAAGAGTGTGTTCCTGGTACGGTAACCACTCTGAAAGGTGGGCTTAAAGTCGATAGATCATGGACTCCAATAGATGAAAATCGCCTTTTTCGACCAAGGCTGAGGTGTAATTTTTCTTGATGGTCCATTAAGGATTGAATGAATTGGTCTTTTTCCTCATCAGTATCTCCGTTGTTTACTCCTCTGACAATCGCACCCATGATGATTGGTCGAACTGATTCAAGACTGGAATCAACCTCCAAAGCGATGCCACTATCTTTAGTTTCAATCGTAGGTTTTTGACTATCTCCGTCTAGAAAAGCCCTAGCTGCTCTGGCCATGGTTTCATGGCTCAGAAGGTCCGGTCGGTCTGGAAAAACCTCAATTTCAATTGATTCTTCGTCGCTACCTTCCACCACGCATCCGATTTGAGATAACCTTTCCACCCAATCTTCGGAATCATAAGTCGCACCATTTTTTTCTTGAATGGAGCGAAGTATAGAATGACTCAAGGTGATAGTTGGCAGATTAACACCTCAGTTTCTTAACCACATCGGAAGCGGTCTGTCATATCCTGTTAATCGAAGACCAGATATTGCTGCAGTATCATGATCGAGGGCTCGTAGATTACGTCTTGTTAATTCGTTGAGATTATTTATTCCCAATTCTAACATCCAACCTCTGAGTGTTCCATCAATCCAATTTAGCGCCGCTTCAACATCATCATTAGGAGTAGGCGCTACAACTGCAGAACATCCAGCT
Source organism: Methanobacteriota archaeon (assembly GCA_011523185.1). GTDB lineage: Archaea > Thermoplasmatota > Poseidoniia > Poseidoniales > Thalassarchaeaceae > MGIIb-O1. Next base: position 11,227 of record WTHI01000113.1, on the reverse strand, counting down.
CCAATAGTTATGAGTAGATCTTCCGCAGAAGGGGCCTCGTGCATCTGGAGTAAAATTCTCCTTCCTTGATTTGGTAAATTCATTGCTTGAGCAACTAGTCCAATTCTGGGTAATGCCGCTGCGGCCCTTGAGCCTCCGGCTGAAGCAACATCAACTATTGCGCCATCAAGGTCTAGATCCACAACTAGGCGGAATAGGTGCTCTACCCTTGAGATGCTATCCTTGAGGAATACTAGAGAATTGTCGGCCATCCTACTGTAAAGTGAAACCAATAATGCTTCGATTTCTGCATCGTTAATGGCTGGCATCTTAGTTAGATCTAGAACCATACCAGAACATTGATTGATTATACCTACAACGTCTAAAAGATTTTCTTCGGTGACTAAAATTAGGTCATTTGGCCTAGGTTCTGAAGTCACCAAACCTGGTTGATTTGTGGAATATCTGCCAACCTTCCCAGTCATGTTTTCCGTGCTAATTATCCAAGGAAGAGGAGTCGTCAGAGCATTTTCATCTTGACCAGCAGGGTGTATTGGTGAGCTAGTATCTACTTCGGTATGGGTGGGTAATCTATCCCTTGCAGATGGCACTAGTGTGATGCCTTCGAAGCCCTCGGTAACGGATATCTCGGGTAACTCGGGTTGCGGAGGTCCATCTTCGCTTGGTACGATTACTAAAGCGTCTGAATCAATGTACAGTCCCAATGGTTCGAGATGTTCCGCCAATTCATCCACTTCACTGGAATCAATCGACCTCATTGTAGCGCCTTCTCCCGGTGGTGGACAGGAACCAGAAATGATCACACGGCCACCAACCATACCTCTCCCCGGGTCGTTACCGGTGTTTCCAAGTATGACCACAGTACCACCACTCATAGCGGCACCAGTTGCAGATCCAGCATGACCTCTGACAATGACGAATCCACCATTCATCTCGGCTCCGGTTTCATTACCCACCGAGCCTTGGACGATAATCTCTCCACCAGCCATTTTCTGGCCCACCCGGTCTCCTGCATCTTTTTCTATAGTGATTCTACCAGATTTTTGGAAGGCGCCCAACATTGAACTACAACCCCCTTGAAGAGTAAAGGTTCCGCCATCATTCATTGCACCTGCACATTCTCCCAAATCACCCAAAAGTAATACTCGCGATTTTTCAGGAAGATGGGTGATAACACCAATCTCTCCACTCTTGGGTTTCTCGTCTCCTTGCTTGCCCCATCCGATGCGCACCAACAAGTCTCTTTCGAGTGCTTGTTGCAACATCTTATCGAGGTCTCTGTTCAGTTTGACACTCTTCGCGGTGATGTCGCGCATGTTATCTCCAGCCATCTACGGAGTGGATACCGTCTTCATTCTGACGGGTAAGTAGATAGTGAAGATTACGATATTTCTGTTTATTTTCCGCAGCGTCTTTGAAGAGCATCATTGATAGAGGTTCGATTACGGCATCAATCTGCCCAAAGGGCGCATGGGGCTACACCATGGGGTCAATTAAAGTCGCAATTAACGGATTTGGAACAATCGGAAAAAGAGTCGCGGATGCTGTAGATGCACAGGACGACATGGAAATAATTGGGGTTACCAAAACAGGCCCTTCCTTCGGCTGTGATTTAGCTGTAAAAAAGGGCTTTCCACTTTACTGTACATTCGATGATGCCGAAAGAATTGCGGCATTTGCCGAACAGGGGTATGAGTGTAAAGGAGGTCTATCAGATCTTTTATCAGTAGCGGATGTAGTAATCGACTGCGCCCCTGGGAAGATGGGTGCAGGTAATCTTGCAAAATACAAAGCCGCTGGTGTCAAACATATTTTCCAAGGCGGAGAAAAGCACGACCTTACTGGCCTTTCATACACTTCATGTGCAAATCATGGAGCAAATTTGAATGCTGAAGGAACAAGAGTGGTATCTTGCAATACCACAGGCCTTTCCCGGACCTTGGTACCTCTTTACGAGCAATGTGGCTCATTAAAGGTTGAATGCACAATGGTCCGACGCGCTGCCGATCCCGGCGATTCGAAGAAGGGTCCAATCAACGCCATCAAGCCGGTTCTAAAAGTACCAAGCCACCATGGTCCAGATGTAATGACTGTCAAACCAGAAATTGAAATCAACTCACTAGCCGTTGCAGTCCCGACCACAATAATGCATGTTCATTCAATTATAGCGGATTTACCAGAAGGGCATGGCCTGACTACTGAATCAATAATAGAAATGTGGAAAGAACAACCCCGAGTAATCGTCATGCACGGAGAAGAGAATAGGATCACCACAACCGCCGAGGTAATGGAAATGGCTCGCGACATCGGCAGAAAGTGGGGAGATTTGCACGAAATCTTTGTTTGGGAAGATGGGGTTAAGTTAGTAGGAAATCGTCTGTATTATTTCCAAGCAATCCATCAGGAAAGTGATGTTATCCCGGAGAATATCGATTGCATTCGCGCACTTATGGGAACTGAATCTGATTGGAAAATTTCGGTAGCGAAAACCGATGCTGCAATCGATGCCTACTACAATCTTTGAACGGATTCGGGGCCATCTTTTTTTGACTTGACCATAGGTCAATCAACATGAACGGTCAAAAGCCCCTCAATTCTCCGATTGACTCGTGACTGACCGCCGGCTTGTACTAATTACCCTGTTCATGCTCTTATTGAGTGGATGGTCCATAGGAGTCACATCTGCTTCTAATTTAAACTCTCAAATTGGCTCTGAATATGACGAAATGGAAGAGACAGAACCTAAATTTCAGCCCTTTTCAAGCGCCTCTTCCAGCACTCATCAAATAAAGCAAAGTTCTGGATTTATTCACTCTCCATACGGTAGTTTTGACCCCATTCAACATCCTATACCACTCGGCCCGGAAAACATCGTTGATTTACACGCACTTGATAGGACGCGATTCGCTCTTGTACAATCAAATTCAGCCGACTTGACATCACTTCACCAAAACTTACAGGACAAAGGTATGGTGGTAATTGAAACAATTCCTGATGATACTTTCATTATCAAAATTCCAATCCAATTCAATTCAGCAAAAACTCTTCTTGAATTAAGTTCTATGGATGGGGTTAGATGGGCTGGAGAGTTGCCAATTGCATGGAGGGTCAGTTCTCAGGTTGCTTCAATTGCTGGCAGGGATGCAATCACTGTAGATCTTGACATCACTCCAGCGCCTGATTTAACGGACATACAACTCAAGCAACTGCAATCCGATCTTGAATCTGTATCTGAATCGGTAGGGGCAAGAAATATTTGTGACGCTCATCTATGTCAACCAAAGTCAGTTAATGCAATTTGGATTCCAGTTCTGGCCATGGATGGAAGAATTTTACATATCGAGCAGGCTTCAAAATTAACAATCCATAATTCGGTTGCAAGTGACATTGCAGGAATCAACCAGGCTCTAGTTGATTCAGCCAATACTCTAAACGGAAGTGGCGAGGTTATTGCAATTTCAGATACAGGATTAGATGCAGATCATGGCGATTTCGACGGGAGAGTTAGAGCGGTCTACAATCAATTTGGGCCTGATAATTCAGCATTAGACAGTAATTCAGGACACGGTACTCACGTCGCCGCCACACTTCTCGGTGATGGTTCTGGTGACGTTTCTGCGTTAGGAATGGTGCCAGCAGCCACATTCCATTTCTACCAGCTCGAAGTTGACTCTTCGGGAATCCTAGCGAGATGGGGTTCACTATACGATATGTTCTCACATGCTTGGCAGAATTCTGCAAGGATTCAAACCAATTCATGGGGTAACGAGAACTTAGTCGGGGAATATAGTTCTGATTCTCGTTCCGCAGATGCATTCATTGTCGATAATCCTCGATTCTTGGTTCTCTTTTCTTCTGGAGACCTCGGTGAAGACGGCGCGAACACGGTGACTCCACCTGGTTCCGCCAAAAACGTCCTCACCATTGGTGCTTCAACAACAGGTTCTATGGGGTCTGATCCCGAAGGTAGTGTACCTTCTTTTTCTTCAAAAGGGTCAACGCTGGATGGTAGAATCAAACCAGATATGGTGGCACCAGGAGTTATGTTATGTTCTGCTAGGGCGGAGGAAGCGAGTAGTGCCCAAGGTGAGTCATGTAGTTCTACGACACATTCCGATGGCACAACTCCTCTCTACATGGCTTTGAATGGTTCCTCAATGGCTACCGCTGTCGCAGCAGGTGGTGCAACAATGGTCCGCCAATACCTAAGAACTGACGTTGGAATTACTGAGCCGCGTTCGGATTTAATCAAGGCATTATTGATTAACGGGGCCGAGGATATTGGCGCTGCAAATATACCAAACCCTTCGGAAGGCTGGGGTCAAATTGACGTTGCAAATTCAATTACTCCAAATGAGGATGGAACAGATTTGGATTTATTATTCGATGACAGTCGGGAACTCGATCCTGGACATAGTTTCGTTTACACCTTTGTTGTTGACTCTTCAACTGATTTCGATGTAACCCTAGCTTGGGTAGATAGAGAAGCATCAATAATCGCAAATCAAAGTGCTGCAAAATTAGTCAACGACCTAGATTTAACTGCAACCTCTCCAGATGGAACTGTATATCATGGAAATGTATTTTCAAATGGCTTTTCGACAACTGGAGGAATAGCAGACCGATTGAATAATGTTGAAAGAATTAAGATTCCAGCCGGAAATGGTGGTATTTGGAGTATTTCTGTGGGGCACGCTGGCGGAATGACCCAAAGTTTTGCATTGGTCTCTACAGGAATATTACAGGAGCAATTAGTCGCAGACCTAACCGTGTTTGAAGGTTCTTTGAGTACTTCGATCTTGGCTCCATTACAAGGAGACACTATCCTAATAGAGGCCTCTTGGCGCAACCAAGCCACCCAACCCAGTGGTGCTTACACTATCGAGATTGAGGACCTAACTGAGGGGACAATACTCTACACCTTGGAAAAGACTTCTTTGGGCGCTGGAGTAACAACTTCTCTATCCTTCCCTCACGTATTCCAAACAACCGGTGACCATCTACTGGAATTGAGGATTGATACTGAAGATACGGTAGTTGAATTGAACGATGAAAACAATGGGGTGAACAATAATCACTATCAATTAACTGTTGAAATCTCCCAAATCGGAGTCAGAATAACTCCACTAATGGAAGATGGTTCCGTTCCTGTAACTCCGTCCGACCTCGAACAGGCATTAACCAAAACATTAGATCCCAGTACAGGTAGTTTGCTAACCTATGAATTCCTACTGCAAAATGAAGGTACTTCTGCTATTTCTGTCGGGCTTTCGGTAACCCCTGTGCAAAGGGTTGACGAACAAGGAATTTTACAATCTCCAATTGATGAATGGTGGAAATTACTCAATGAAACTGGCCCTTGGGACCTTGCAGCGTCCGGTGATGTCGGTGATTCGAAAGTTGTTACACTAACGTTGGAAGACGTCGATGCGGATTTAGAAAATCCCGCAGGTCCAAGGTATGCTCTTCCAGGAAATTTCGTTAATGACTTGAATTTATTCGATAAGGACGCACCAACTATTTCTCACACCATCCGAATTACTTCTGTTGTTGAGAGGGTAGAAGGTCTATTCACAATACAGGCGGGGACTGGAAATGACCTCGGTGCTAAGCCAGGACAAACTGCCGCTTATTCACTTTCAATAAGAAATACAGGTAATGGAGACACACAATATTCAGTAAGTTGTGATAGCCCTAACCAATGGATTGTCAATATCGCAAACAGTGGTTCTTCATCAGTGGTATTGGACCCACTTAGTCGATTGCAATTCCTTCCGCTTCCTATACACGTTAGAATTCCAGCCACAGATGGAGGCGAACCAGCAGCTGGAGTTACTGAGGACATTACTTGTGTTACCACATCAGTACAAGATTCCTCGGTAACGAAGACAGATGTTGCCACTGTTACCGTCTTCGAGAGTTATGATTACAAAGTAGACTTAGAAGATGAAGATGGGAACTTATTGGGGGCGTTAGCACTTGCAGAAGATAGAGCAGTCCTAAATGGAGATATGTCTGAAACTATTGTAATTGTATCTAATGATGGAAATATTAGAATGGATTTCACAATGACTGTTAGTTCCTCATTGAATACATGGGCGACTCAGTTAGTATATGGCCAACAGCAAACATCAGAACAATTACAATTCTCGATTGAAGCAGGTGAGTCAGCCACGGTTACTGTTCAGATGATGGTGCCAGAAAATGCAGAGATGAATACTAGGAATACCTTGACACTTCGAACAACTTTACAAGGAGGAGAGATGGTAGTAAATGCAACCCGATTCATCGTTCAGGAAATCGCAGCCCTTGATGCATCCGAGGATTCTACCATTTCCCTATCATTGGGCCAAACAGGAACAACAGAGGTTTGGATTAGAAATGCAGGAAACGTTCCGTTATCTCTGACTTGGAGCATTGGAACTCTACCTGAAGATTGGGTTGGTGGTTTCCAATCGCTTATTCCCTCAACACTAGATATGAATCGTGAGGCTCTTGTGACCGTAGGTTTGGATGTACCAGGTAACTTACCAGTTGGTATGATGGACATAACCGTCCCAGTAATTGTTGAAGCGACCACTCCAGGAATGGAAACTGTAACTCATACTTTCCAATTGAATGTTGAGATTATGCCATCAATTTATGTAGAACTATCATCAGATTCAATGACGCTTAATGATATCAAATCAGGTTCTTCTGGGGCGTTCATAATTTCTGTTACTAATCTAGGAAACCAACCTTCAGGGTTTAGTTTTCAGGTAAGTGAATTGTCAAATTGGAATATTGAAATCAATCCAACAACAGTAGATTCTATTCCAGTTGGAGAATCCGTCGAAATTACTGTTGAAGCATCTCCTCGTAAATCTGCATCACCCGGCTTGGCGAGTTTTGTATTCTGGGCAAACTCTACAGATAGCGGAGGCGATTCTACAATTACCAATAATGAGATTCTTCTGGAAGTATCACGATCTAGAGATGACTCTTGTAGTGGTATTGGTTGCTTGATGGTGTCGCTAGGTTTGCCTAAGTGGACTCTTGCAATAGTTTTCTTGGTGGTTCTATCCGGTTTAGGAGTTGTACTACTTCGAATGAGAAAAGAATCTGAAAACAACTTGAGCCCTGATGAGGAATTAATTCCGTCGGGTTCGGCTCTTCATTCCGGTTCCAAAACCGAAAGAAGGGCCATGGCTCTAGAAACCGGGTCGGCAGGAGAGGTGTTGAGTAAGTCCGTAAGTGACGATGAAATATCAGATGTTATTTCCTCCTCTGCTCCATCCCTTCCTCCTCCAGTGCCTGTCCCTCCTGGTGCAATGCCCCTGCCTCCAGGCGGATTACCTGAAGGATGGACGATGGACCAATGGGTTGCTTACGGCCACCTCTGGTATGAGCAGAATACCTGATTGCACTCAGGCACTGACTTAAGACCACGAAGCGGCTGGGGAAGCCGATGACAGGGTCGATAGTACTCTTTGGGCCACCTGGTGCTGGAAAGGGAACACAAGCGGGCAGGATAGTGGAACTTACTGGTAAGCCACAAGTCTCCACAGGTGATATGTTGCGTGCAGCTGTAAAGTTAGGGTCTCCAATGGGAATGGCTGCTAAGGAATTTATGGACGCAGGATTATTGGTGCCCGATGAGGTAATTATTGGTTTGATAGAGGAGCGTTTGCAGGAAGATGATGCTAACCAAGGAGTGCTTTTCGATGGTTTCCCTCGGACAATTCCCCAAGCGGAATCCCTCGATAAGATAGCCACAGTATCTTCTGTAATTTCGATAGAAGTTCCAGATGATGCAATCGTAGAAAGAATAGTTGGAAGAAGAATGGATCCAGAAACTGGAGATATATATCACGTCACATTCAAACCCGCTCCTGCTGAGATATCGGATCGGTTAATCCAAAGGCCAGATGATACCGAAGAAACCGTCAGGTCTAGATTGGAGGCCTACCATGCGCAGACCGCTCCTCTTGCGGATTGGTACTCAGAGCGAGGATTACTAATCAGAATAGATGGGAATGCCTCAATTAACCAGGTTGGAGATTCAGTAGAAGCGGCAGTTTCTAGAATTTTATGAGGTGTGGTTTATGTCAGGTCGTAGAAGAGGCCGAGACTCCAAAAATAGGAAGAAGAAAGCCGAAGAATCCATCGAGCACCTGTCCGAATTAATTATGCAATCCGACAAGGAAATTTCCGACTTGGCGGCTAGAGATTTGCTTAGAGTGTCGAAGCGGCATGGTGTAAGGGCAGAAAGCCACATTCGAGATTTAATTTGCAGAGCGTGCAATACTGTGCTTAGGCCCGGAGAAAATGCTAGGGTCAGAATTCAAGATGGGATTCGAAGGATAACCTGCTTAGATTGTGGGAGAGTACATCGCAATAAAATCAGCAAGGTGGAATAGTTATGACGTCTGTACCCAATCACATAAAACGGATGGCCAATGATAGAGATCTCGTAGTTTCTGTCAGGGTTGGCAGGAATGGACTTACCAATGCTATAGTCGAGGAACTCATCGATCAGTTAAACACACGAAAATTGGTCAAGATAAAAGCAAACAAAGGAATTGTAGAAGATTCAAGGGATAGAACCAATCTATTCTCTGAACTAGCGCAACGAAGTGACTCAACTTTAGTTTTTCACAGAGGCAATGTAGCAGTATTTTGGAAGCCCTGAAGTTAGTATTCTCTATATGCTAATCAACATCGGGTTCACCTATGAGCAAGGCATTGAATGGAACGGGCATCTGCCAAAGGCTGATTCTCCCAACTTTATTGACAACCTTTCTCATTCCTAGTGTATTGGGTGCATCTACTGGAAGTGACCAATGGGTAGCTCCAGAAATGCCTAGTTGGGCTATTCCAGCAGCCTTTGCAATTTTGCTAGGTGTCTATGCTTTGATTATTTTCGAATTGGTCCACAGATCGTTGGCTGCAGCGATTGGAGCGGTAATAGTAGTAATTACCCTTCATGCGATAGGACCAGGCCCAGATTTAGGGACAATTGTGACCTGGATTGATGAGGAGACACTTGGTTTGTTAATCGGTATGATGGTCATAGTTGATATTCTTGGGAAAACCGGTGTTTTCGAATGGGCTGCCGTACAAGCATACGCAATGAGCGGCGGTTCAATTTGGCGACTTTCAATTATTCTCTGTACAATCACTGCGGTATTCTCGGCTTTCTTAGATAATGTAACTACGATACTACTGATTGTCCCAGTTACAATACAAATAGCACGTGTGTTGGGTATTGAACCAATTCCTCTTATTATAGCAGAAGTAATGTTCTCAAATATTGGCGGTGCTGCGACTCAAATCGGAGATCCTCCAAACATTATTATTGGCGCCCAACTTTCACCACAAGCCCTTTCCTCCAACGAAATGTTAGCAGATCAAGGCATAACTTTCATCGATTTCATTATTCATGTTGGCCCTGCTGTAGTAATCTGTATGGCGCCTTCATTTTGGCTGTTGAAGAAGTTGGAGATGGAAGGCCTTTCTGGGGAACGACATCGTAACGTGGAACTGCTGAAAATTAGGTATGGAATAAAGGATAAAGATTTGCTGAAGAAATCAGGTGCTATTCTAGCCTTGGTCATCTTCGCATTCTTCGCACACTCTAGTTTTCACCACCCAATTTTCACTGTAGCTACAATTGCTTTGGGTGGTGCTGTGCTAATGCTCCTAGTAACTTCTCCACATCACGTAGAGGAGCAATTTGATGCCGTTGAATGGACTACAATCATCTTTTTCGCGGGCCTATTCATAATGATACACGGACTCGAATTCATGGGTCTAATCGACGCCATTGCCGATGGTATATCCGATACAATCAAACAGGCTGATGAGAGTAATCGATTGATGGTAGCAGTACTGCTATTGCTTTGGGTATCTGCAATAGCATCCGCATTTATCGATAATATTCCATACACAGCAACTATGGTCCCTGTAGTAATCGAATTAGCCTCCAATCCAGAACTAGGGTTGGCTCTAGGCCCACTCGCCTGGGCCTTGGCTCTAGGGGCTTGCTTGGGAGGTAATGGGACAATAATCGGAGCTTCAGCGAATGTTGTAGCAGCAGGTTTGGCAGAAGAAGCCGGTTACGACATTTCCTTCAATCGATTCTTCAAGACCGGATTCCCAATCATGATACTAACTGTAACACTAGCCACTGCTTATTGTGTAGTTAGGTACGCAATAGAATGGTCCAATGATGTAATTCCTATGGCGATTATAGCAGGGATGATGTTGGTATCAGTTTCTTTAACTCCGATGATATATGGTCCGGCTCCAAGTAGTCCACCTGACTTTGAATTGGAATGATTATTGATCAATAAGTACGATACTATCAAACCTCATTATCCTCTACATCAACTATGCAAACCTGCTCGGTCTGCCTTATGGTTCTGAATGAATCGGGAGTTTGCAGCCTTTGTGGTAGTGAAGAAAAGGTAGAGGTTCAATCCCCCAATCCTCAGGGTTCTGAAGGTTCTGTGGACTTGCCGTTTGGCCTTGGTGGGGATTCGAATATGCAACAACCAGATTTGCCATTTGGAATCGAACATCTGCCTTCTCAAGGCGCTGAAATCTCTCCGGCTAAGCCGCCTGAGCAAGAAAATAGTATACTTCCTTTTGGATTAGAACATATTCCGAATAACGATAATTTCGAATCTCAAACTGCGGAAGCCAACCCTGAGCAAGATACTAAACAAATTGGAATAGAAGACGAATTCCCAAAAAATAATCAAAATTCAGCCGAAAAAGCCACTAATTCTTCAATAAATTCAGATGTAAATTTACCCTTTGGAATCGAACATATTTTTGATGGCCCTGAAAAGTGAGTCTTTTGGCTCTCTATAACGCGTTCTTACCCCCATCGGGATGACCCGCATCGTTCATATACGGAAGGTAGGTCGCACGCCTGCTTTTGGTGCACCCTTGTATGGGCACATACAGGGGGAAGTGGTCGAGAACGCTCCGCCCTGCGGGGAGACGGAGTGTTCTGAGAGACCAGATAGAATCGATATGCCTGGACACCAGAGGAGACGACTGAACAAGTGTTCAGTCCTCACAAAATAAATGTGTTATAGTGGGTATGTAGAAATCAAAAATGCTACAACCCGACTGGGGGATGGCTCGGCTAGAGAGCCGAAGAAGGTCGTGACAAGCTGCGAAAAGTCGCGGGGAGAGGCATGAATCTCTTGGATCCGCGAATTGCCGAATGGGACCT
>WTHI01000005.1:2451-3626 GCA_011523185.1 Methanobacteriota archaeon | reverse complement strand
ACGGTTCCTGGAGGAATCTCAGTATGTCCCGCATCTTTGACTAGATAGCAGACTAACCCCGCTTTCTTTGCGTGGCCCAGTATCTTTCGCAATGATTCTTCATCGGGTACTTTGCAGACTATCTTTCTCGCTCCCTCTCTGCGGTAGCGATCGAGGGACCTTGGTGATTCTTTCTTCGCTCGAAGAGCGCACTCCATTACGGCGTGTCCACATTGCGCTGCCAACTTGCCTTTGGATAGCTTGAGGTCTGCTCGGGTCACTAAGACCATTGTGATTTCATCAGTTGGTGGCAACTTCACTCACCGCTTGGCTACTAGGTTCTACCCTGTGACGGAGCATAATCTCACCCAAGGGGTTGGCGAGCCAAGCAACGAATACTAGGTTACCAACGGCGTGATATAGATCGAATAGTAAGCCGTTGATAAGATACGGTGCGAGCATTGAGGCATCTGTGTTGAGGAGTATACTCACTGAGACTATCCAATCAAATGCGAAGGCGGAAATCACTGCCAATCCTGCTAATTTGTTCAATTGAAGTTGGCCTTCTTTGAGCAGGTTTTCGGCAAAAATAGCACCCAGGATACCTACAAATCCCCAACCGGCGACTTGGAATAGAGTCCAAGGGCCATGGCCAAGTACGACGAAGTTAGTAGTTAGGGCAATTATTCCAGCAAGAGCAACTGCCCTTGGAGCACCATAGTATATTCCAGCCAATAATACAATGACTGTGACCGGTTGAAAATTTGGCAAGGGGTCTAGTAGAATGCGACCAGCAATACCAAAAATCGCCAAAATTCCAATCATCGCTAATGGGTTCGAATCATCCATTCTTCTCTCGCTACGGATTACAGCGAATACAATAACAGAAAGGATAGTTATGTTCAGCAAGAGACTCTGATTAGGAGTTAAAGCGACGTTGTGGAAGTCGTACATGGCTGAACCCCGTTCTTGTGGACGTTAAGCCGCATTTGATGGTTGCTGAGTATACTGTCTCACCAAGTTGCGATTCGCCAAAGAATTACATCCCCCTCTGACATGATTAAATCATCAATACCAACCATGGAAATTTCTCCATTGTGAAGCAATTCCCAGTAGGCTCCACTGAAGTTTCCAGTCAACTCATTTGCGTTCAGACCACCTATAGTGTGGATGTAAGAGCCCCATTCACTAACGTC
>WTHI01000005.1:0-2351 GCA_011523185.1 Methanobacteriota archaeon | reverse complement strand
AGACCGTCATGAGAGGACTCACTATCGTTGACATAAGTTGCTGCCTCTTCTCTCAACGCATCTCTAATTGTTGGAGCTAGAAGAATCAATACAATAACTGCTACAACTGATAGGGGCTTGAGATTGTCTGACATGGAATTTTTCTGAAGAAAATCCGGTCTAAGAAGTTAGTTGATAATCTGTTACAAATGAAATATTAGTTATCGATAATTTCACTGATTTTTTGTTTCAAAATTTCACTAACAACTTTTCCATCAGCCGCGCCACCTAGCTTACCCATGACCATTCCCATTAGTGGCCCAATTGCACCGAGTCCCCTTTCGGCTACGAAGTCAGCACGGTCCGCCAAAATTTCGTCGACGGCGTCTTCCACCGCCGATGAATCTGCAGGAGTATATCCTTCTGACTCCGCTTTTTCACTGAACCATTTGAGGCGATCAGGGAATTCTGCTTCTGTTGGTTTAGGTCCTTCTTTCAGTAGACTGCGGGCCATTGGAACGAGCCCTTCACGGGTGATGATTCCTTCTTCACAGGCGTGGATAGCAAGTGTGAGGATTGGCATTGGGAGAGTCTCTGCTGAGTATTTTGTCCCCTCTGTAATATCTTGGCGGGTGTTGTCTAGAAGGGCTGATGCCATCGCTTTAGCGGGGACTCCCGGAGTTCCACTGGGTTCACCTTCGACAGCGATAACCAAGTTGTCATCTAATTCGGCACCAATCAATGCCTCGACTTGATTATCTGAAATATTGTATGAGCTAAGGCGCTCTATTCTTTGGGCTCGATTAAGTGGAAGGTCGTCCTTTATCGAGGACCATCGCCCCTCATCGAGAGTGACTACTGGAATATCGGTTTCAGGATACATTCGCGCGCCGCCAGGAAGCGGCCTCATTGCAGTGGTTGTTCCGTCCTCTGGTGCTCCCTTACGAATTACGACGTTTCGAACTTCCTGAGGAATTCGATGATAGGATTGACGAGCCCTTTTGATAACTGATTCTAGTGCTAAGTCCGCTTGCCATTCTGGTGCAACACATAGTACGAAAGCATCGTTTTCATTTAGCTGTAGATTTGATTGGACTAAATCTACTAGATTCTGGTCTATGCCGTAAGCAGGTAGTTCATCCGAATGGAAGATACCTGCGACACCTGCCAATTTTGCCGCGCTTGCTAATTCTCTTCCAAGTCTTGGTAATTGAGAATCGTCATCATCAATCTCCTTCGTGCCTATCTTTCCTGCAAATCCGGGTAGAATCGTTGCCTTTACCTGCGAGCCTTGGGCAAGGGCGCGCTCTACCATTGTTGAAGTGCAATCATCGAAAATTGAGGTGACATCATGAAGTTGCATTGGAATTCTATTCTCTACAGCCTTTGCAACTCGATTCTCAACTGGAATTTGATCATCTCTACGGTCTGAGGGAAGTGGTGGAAGCCCGGCCTCGTCTCTCAATTGATTTGCTAGGCGATACATATGCAATTGGCGTGCCATTTCTAATCGGATGATCCTTGGTATCCAATCCAAATCCTGACATCCTTTGATTTCAACTCGGTCACCACAAGCAATACTGACATTCAGATCTTGACGGATTGATCCAAGTCCACGACGAACCATTCGTGTATCTCTAAGTAGGGTGCCGAGAGTAAGGGCTGTTTCCTTTGCATGTTCAGGTGTTTGAACTTCAGGAGCAGTTGCAATCTCGACTAACGGAACTCCAAGCCTGTCCAGTGTGTAAATCACAATCTCGCCAGAATCGGTAGATTGTGTGTCGAGTTTTCTTGCAGAGTCCTCCTCTAGGCAGACAACATCGACACCCACCTCTCCAGAGGGAGTGGTTATCTTTCCATCTGTAGCGATTAAGGTGGTACGCTGAAAACCGCTCGTATTTGAGCCATCGACCACAGTTTTTCTCATCGCTTGAAGAAATGGTACAGGCTTTGCGTCCATCATAGCGCTGATTGTTAAGGCCGCTTTGACCGCCGAATCATCATGAGCTAACGGAGGCGCTTCATCCAACTCGATTAAGCCTGAATTTGGAGACTGAACATAAACGAAGGAGCGATTTCTACGCGCTTCAAAGCGAGCGGCGACATCGACTTTTCCACCTTCTCCCTCGGCCGCTCTAAGCCTTCTTCCCTCACGCTTCCAGTCGTTGGGAATCTCCTCAATTCCCATTTCATAAAGAGTACTTGGCATCCGTGAATGCAACTTACCTGTGTTCAATTGCTGATGAATTTCCAGACCACACATGAAGCCGAGGCTAGATGGATCTAACTCAGAGGCTTTGGCAACCTCTCCATGCGGCTCGCTTGTGCTCACATTCTCCAGCGGAGAGTCATCGCTCATAGGCTCAACGGGC
>WTHI01000111.1:0-13875 GCA_011523185.1 Methanobacteriota archaeon | reverse complement strand
AGACCGGAAAGCGTCTGACTCTGATATCAAGAAAGCCTTCCGCTCCAAGGCTAGACAATTTCATCCGGATAAGAACCCAGATGACCCTGAGGCGGAAGCCCGCTTCAAGGAAGTACAGGAAGCATACGCTATTCTATCCAATCCCGATGAAAGAAGAAAGTACGACATGTTCGGCCACGATCGTCCTGGTGGATCACCATGGGGAGCAGGAGGGTTCCAAGGCGTCAATATCAGCATCGACGACTTATTCGGAGGTGGTTTTGACTCGATTTTCTCATCTCTTTTCGGCGGCGGTTCTAGACAACGATCTTCACGAGGTGCCGACCTTCTGATTCGCCATGTGATTAGTTTCCAAGATGCCTTTACTGGACTTGATGACGAAATAGAAATCGACGTACTGAATCGTTGTGATAGTTGTGAGGGAAGTGGTTCCCAAACGCCTGATGGTGTCAGGGTTTGTCCAACTTGTGATGGAAGAGGAAGGCTAACTCGGATAGAAAGAATAGGTCCTTTCCAACAACAAGTAACCCAGGATTGCAGAGCATGTGGAGGCGATGGTAGAATCATCCAAAATCCGTGTAAAAATTGTAACGGAGAAGGACGAGCCGAACAACCAAAGAAAGTCAAATTTAGTGTCCCTGCAGGTATTGAGAGTGGAACTAGATTGAGATTGAGTGGGCACGGAGAATCTCCTAGGCATCAAAATGGAAAACCAGGTAATTTGTACATTGAAATTGAGGTAGAAGAGCATGATTGGTTTGAAAGAGATGGTTCGGATTTGTTGATGGCTCTTCCAGTAAGTTATGTTGACCTTGTGTTAGGGGCAAATATTGAAATTCCACACATCGATGATTCAAATCTAACTGTTAGTATTAGCCCAGGTTCAAAACCAGGAGAGACTGTTACAATACCAAATCGAGGCTTACCTTATCCAAGAGGTGGGAGAGGAAGAGGAGCGGTAATGGTTCTACTAAAACTCTCAATGCCGAATAAGCTATCGCGCTCTACCAAAAAGCAACTAAATGAATTGAAGGAAGATTTGGCTAGCGGCGCTTCGATCACTGATGACATCATCAATGAAGCAAGAGATAGACGCCGCTCATGACCAGTCTATCGATCTATTAGGTACTGCTGCCAAGGGCTCTCCGTTTACCAATCCGGAAAGGTGGAAGCCAATATTCGAAGGTTCTCCTGAGATGGTTAATCTCAGGAATGTGCTGGTTTGAGGTGATAATGTGTCCAAGAATATCTCATCACCATTGAAGAGGTGCCTAGGTGATACTTCTGCAATATTTACGTTCGAGCCTTCCGGTGCATAAACTCGCATTGCAGCCAATTCCCAAGGGGAGTCCGAGACATGAATTCCAATCAGCATCGTGGCCTTTCCTTCGTTTATTCTCCAAGCACAAATTTCTACTTGTTCTGTGTTGTGTCTGAGTAAAGGCTCACCCCAGTCTTCAACTACAGCCCGCCAAGGGCTATCTCCTAGTTGATGGAGGGCTGAATCGATCACCTGTTCATTGGTATCTTCTTCTGCGAGTAATGCAGTTAGGCGTTCACGTAATCGCCTCAATCTACGTAATTCATGCTGTTCGATATCGATTGGGCCGAGGCCATCTCTCCAACGATTTCTATTCCAAAAAATGACTAGTATAGCTGGGGCGAGAAGGAAAATACCTGCAAAGATATAGTAATCAGTAAACAGGTTTGATTGGTCGGTGAATAAATCAGGATCAATATCGATAATATCTCCCCCATTTACAAGTTTAAAATCATAATATGTCAAACTAGCATCACCTATTTTCTCAACTCTAATCGCATGGACGCCATAGGGTGCATCGATTAATCCTCCATCTGAGGCATTCTGAATCAACCATGTTTCTTGATTAAGGACAAAAATTTGGTAACTAACAGGTTGCGTAAGATCTGCGTCAATATGTAATCTAGAGCCATTCGCAGAGGTTACCTCAAAGGAATAAACATCAACAAATTCATCCCCTGACATTCTCGCATTAATGGTTTCATTGAAAGAAATCTGAGGCCAACTCCCTAGTTCTTCGGAATCCAACCATAGTCTGTCAGGCGCGTCTCCCATCGCTCCTGCATCCCCCTTAGGATACTCTGTTAGGGCGATATTCCATTCTGCAAGACTTTCTGAAGTCATTCGAAACTCCAAAGCTACCGTATCAACATCCGTCGTTATTGCATTTGTGCAATCGCCCTCTACATCGGATAGAGTCCCATTGGAAGAAATCAAGAATACTTCGAAATTTACTTCATCAAACCTATCCCAACAATTCGGTGTAATTTCCATTCTGCTCGCAGATTTTACTCGAATAGTGTCTCCTTCTGAGTCACCTGGCGAAATCCAACCGATAAGGGTCTGTGCCTCGGTTGGGAATGGCAATGGTTCGTACTCACCCCAGTTGGCAGATAATTCCCCCCATGAAGCCTCTAAATTAGGTGGGTGGCGTAAGATGTACAACTCATAAACGGCAAATTCATCTTCAGGTAGTTGCTTTACTCGTAACCAAAGATTTCCGTCCTGAGGATATTCGAATCGGAACCAACCGTCATCGTCGATTTCAAAGGCCTCTAGGAGAGTCTTGGAGGAATCGTTTCTAAGCCAAAATTCTATTTCTACAGATTCAGGCATCAATGGCCAAGGCATTTCGATAATATCGCCTGGATTACCAACAATTTCTATTGAATCTTTATCAGATCCATCATTAAGTGATCCAACTATTATATGAGTCCCTGAAGGCTCAATTTTTTGACAATTGTCGATGGGACAATTCCAGATGGGATCTACAATTTCTTGGTTAACGGTAATGCCTGGACTGGGGACATTATCTAACCAATCCTCATCTTCAATAATTATCGAAGTGGAATCGGCATTTACCCATTCACTCATCTCGAATCTCAAATCATCCAATGATGTTCCACTGTTGGCGATAACTTGGAAGTCAACCTGTCCAGAGGCTTCGAATGATAGCTCAATTCTATTTGGGTCAGAAACCGTATAATTTTCTTCTAGGGTTGTAACTTTAAGTTCCATTCCAGGGCATGATGACTTCTGACACCAGATTCTTATGAAAATAGGACTGGATTCCTCAAAATCACTGGAATTGTCGATTAGAGTTACCGTATTTTCACTATCCTGAGCAGTAACTTGAGAAACACTTCCAACTAGGAATATGAATAGCACCAAAATGACACTTGAGGCTCGGCTCACGGCCCTTCGGGCCGGCTTCTGCATTAGAATGCTTCAAGCGAACCGCATCGTTAGCGGCCTCGATGAGAGAGGGTGCTGATGAGCGGCCGCTGGCGCGAAGTGTAGTCGCAAGAGGGCGGTTTGCACGTATTTTCTCTCTCGGAGATCGAGCCGCACCTTCCTCCTGGACTCCAGGGTTGGTAGTTTCTTCAGATGACCCTGAAATCCCACTTCAATTTGCTGCCTTTAGAACACAACGAGATTCTAAGACAATCCCTGCTAGATTGTCAATGAAAGTGCTGGGTGATTTTTGTCTACCATTTGGTGAATCGGAGATTTGGAATGCAGAGGAAGGGCTCATTTTACCTTCCAGCCTAGTTGAATCGAATAGTGGAGAAAAATCCCTTGGAGGTCAATTATTGCCCGTCTCTTGGCAATCCCTACATCATGATGAGGGATTATTGGACAACTCGCTAGAGCCATCAATTGTTGCCATTATTGATGCGCCCCAACTTGCAGAGCGGCCCGGTAAACTAGTAGAGGCAATTGATGCAATTAGGAGACGATTCCCTACCTCTCTCATCTGGACCCCGGGTATAGGTGGTCCAGACAATTGCGCCTTACTATCTTGGATGGGTGTCGATTTATTCGATTTATCAAGATCTAAAGAAGCCGTTGCAAGAGGAGTCATTCTAACTGAAGACGGTCCGCGTGAACCGGAATCGACAGCAGGAGAAATATCTGACTTGCAAACTCAAATTGACGCATGGAAAAGAGCCCTCGGGGCAACACGTTCCGCCATCCGAGAAGGAACGATTCGTCAGCTGGCAGAACGACAGGCGCTGTCCAGCCCTAGGTCTGTCGAGAGACTTCGAAGACACGATTCAATCATGTCTGAAAAGGCAAGTGTGGATGCTGGTTCTGCCGGATTAGAAAGCGTAGTTAAAGAAGGAACTAGACTTCTTTGCCATTCCTATACAAGTAGAGATGACCCATTAATCCAAGATTGGAGAAGGCGAGTTTCCCAGGTTCATACTCCCCCAAATCACCAAAGCAAGGTTCTAGTCTTGTTACCTTGCTCTGCTCAGAAACCATATCGTCTTTCACAATCACATCGCCGATTTCAAAGAGCTATTCCAACAAGGGGTGTAAATGAGGTAATGGTTACTGCACCATTAGGTTTGGTTCCAAGAGAATTAGAGGACTTCTGGCCAGCGGCTCATTATGACATTCCTGTTACTGGAGATTGGGATGTCGATGAATTACTAGTCATTCGGGAGATGGTCAGAGAATATGCAAGCAGGAATGGATTTGAGTTAATCATTAATCATTCAGGGATAGAGATCGAAATTCCAACAATTAAGATTCTTGACACGAGACAGGGAGAATCTGCTGGTTCGCAAGATTCAATCAATAGGCTACAAGAAGCCATAGAAGAAGCAAGTAAAGAATATCAATTACCAAACCCGAAAGAAAGTATTCACCGACTTGAGAAACTCAAGTCAGCCTCACGTTTTCAACACGGTACCGATGAATGGTTGGAAGGCGCAAAAGTATCTGGTAGACCGCCAATTTTCAGAATCGAAAGGGACGGATTACAAATTGCACTATGGAATCCTCGTTCGGGTCGTTTTTCCTTCTCTAAGGCGGTATTGCCGATATTAGAAGCCTGCAATGCCTTACCGAGGGTTGAATTGATTTCTAATTTTGATTGGCGTGGAGATTTATTCTCTACAAATGTCGTGAAGGCCGACCCAAATATTCGTTCTGGCGATGAAGTTCTAGTCTTCCAAGAAGGTGTTTTGGTAGGTAGTGCAAGGGCCGAAGCACCTGGTTGGGAATGGCCTAGGGGGCCGGGTAGATTGGCCAAGGCCAAGCATCGTCTTTGATGAACCACCCTTTGGGTGGCATGCGTAGCGATTAAAGAGGGGCAGCAGGTCGGCGAGCCGCTTGAGGTGACCTAATTGGCACGAATGCACAGTAAAGGTAAGGGGAAGAGCGGCTCTGATAAGCCGAATGTTTCCGATGCTCCAAAGTGGTCCGAATCCGATAAAAAGGCTGTAGAGGACCTAATCCTCAAGTTATCTGGTGAGGGAAACTCAACAGCAATGATTGGAACTATACTTCGTGATCAACATGCCGTTCCAGACGTTAGGTTGGTTACCGGTGAGAGAATCTCTGAAACTTTAGAGAGAAATGGAGTCGGAGGAAAGTATCCAGAGGATATGATGAATCTAATGCGCCAGGCATTGAGGATGATTGACCATCTAAACAGTAATCACAAAGACTTACACAATCGCAGACAATTAGAGTTAACCGAATCTAGAATTCGTCGTTTGGCCAAGTACTACATCGGCACAGGAAAACTTGATTCTGATTGGACATACAAGAGAGATCAACTCCGACTAATGGTCGAGTGAAATTTACCTCCTTCTCCATCTAGTAATTGCATAATTGCAAAGCGATGGGGATTTGAACCCCCCACAACAAGCAGGTACAATGCGGCAACTGCTTGAGTCAGAGCCTTTCGTATCGGTGGCCCCCAGCCTAAACCGAGCAGTTTCTGGTTTCAAAGGACACAATGGTCCTGTGATGTTGCTGGCCGCTCCATCCCTTATTGGTGCGCTTTCTATTGCACCCATTGAAGCAGCCTTACTCGACCTAGGTTTACCCTATCGTCGTCGATTTAAATTGGAGACCCCCTCCGATGGTTCTTGGATTCACATATTAGGGCCCGCTCAAGACTCAGGCCCGCAATACATCTCAGAACCACCTCGCCTGAGTCTTGGATTGGCCCTAGTCGATGGCTTAGTTTCCTCATCAGGGGACGCTAGAAGAGGGCCACTGACCACAGTAGCCCAAGCTCATGCAATCGCTCAATCATTGGCTCCCGATGGCCCCCGGGTTCGTAGATTGCGTCCCTGGTTAATTTCTGGCAATTGGTTACATTCAGCGCTAGATACTACTTACGATCCCGTTTTCACCGCACTTAGGGATATTTTAGTTGCAGAAGGCAGTGTTAGAATTGCTACAATGCCCGAGGTCCCTCAAATCGAATTATCCAATACACCTTGGATAGAACAATTGGCTCTAGAGGCTGTATCTTCCAAATGGCCAGATTTGGATATGGAAGGTAGGGCTAGAGCCCTTTCGCATTTGATGCGTCCAGCACTCTCTCGCTCAACACCCTCAACGGCTAGAATGGAAGAATTGGGTTGGCATAGAGTAATTGGGCCCAATTGGGATTCAGATTTAGCATCGGAAATCCTCAGGGCCTCTAGACTTTGGAAACAAGATTCTGCTAATCTAGCAGCACATTCTCTTGTTGACTCATTATTGGGGACCGGTAGATCTCCAAAATCCGAATAATCATTCTAGCCGTAATGTAGATTCGCAGCCACTACATTCCAACCTAAGTGGTCTAACGTCTGACTCTACGGCATTAGATACTCCACACTTTGGGCATTTAACATGAGCACTGGCTCGTTTGCCTGTTCCCCGTCCCTCTGAAAAATCAGACCTTGGAGATACTAGTGCGACAGGGAAAACCAGTAACATGCTTGAGGATACAACGCCTAGGACAAACGGCATATCAAGGCCCAATACATACAATGCTAGGGAAAGACCACCAAGAACCACAACCGTAAGCATCGTAGGGACCCTTGCTCGCCTCCTTGTCATTGCCATGCCTAAGCCCAGAGCCAAAACTAGCATGAAGACAGAAACCATCGCTGAAACTAATGGTGAATATAGGGCGCCACCGGTTGGTACAAACTCAACTCTGAATGATTCCTCTGTATCTAAATCGCTCTCCTCTATTGTTACTATTTCAAAAATAATCCATCTTCGATGCTTAGCATCGATGTCTTCTGCCGCCACCCCTCCAAGGCCTTCTAGAGCGGTAGAGCGAATTTGTACA
This sequence comes from Methanobacteriota archaeon, assembly GCA_011523185.1. GTDB lineage: Archaea > Thermoplasmatota > Poseidoniia > Poseidoniales > Thalassarchaeaceae > MGIIb-O1. The sequence continues at coordinate 6,742 of WTHI01000111.1, read as the reverse complement.
TCCAACTCAACCTTGGTGTAGAAATCATCATCACTTGGTCGGATGAAGGATTCGATCAATTGTTGTCTTTCACCGGCATTTATTTTGTGGGATGTGTCAATTCGAATAGTCACGCTCTCGGCGCTAAATGCCCTTGTGTGGCCCAAATCGATTGTTATTTCAGTTGGTCCAAGATTTACTGGATTAACTCCTAGAATCGACTCAGCATCTAGGTACAGACCATTCGCGAAGAATGATTTCATATCTGAGGCAGAACCAACTAGATGGCTGTTTAATGCAGCGATTTCAGAGTCATCTACCTGTCCATTATTATATTCAGCACTGGTGATACTGTCAGAGTAGGTTCGTAGATTACGCCACCAACTATTGGAGGACAGACTATTGTTTCCAATATTGTCCAATCCCCATCGTACCCATTGAGACATTGCACCATCAAATTCGATTGTTACTTCTCTCTCTACCATATCTCCATTAAATTTAGCATTAACATCAACGAGTAAATTTGTTCCACCAGTTCTTAGAGGTTCAACAGCAGGATACCAGCTACCTGTGCCTCCACCTCCTTCTCCTGCGACAATGTTGTATGTGCGATTTGCCTCTATTCTAAGGGCAGTTTGTGGGATGAGGTGGAATGCTACCATGTATGATCCCGAATCTGCGGATTCTGGCATTTGCCAGGCGAAAGTAACCTCAACCCCGTTATTTGTTGGTGTTGCAATGGGGCTATCGGTAATGGCATTACTAGCGACGACCATGCCTCCAGTCGATGCGGACCACATTCTATCTCCAAATCCAGATTTTAGAAGTATTGGGATGTACACTAATCTTCCATTCACGCTTGGTTCTTTCATGTCGATACTAACTAAGGGGAATTTCATCGAAATTCTTCCAGTGAACTCATCAGTCCCCCAGATAAAGCGAATTCCAGCATCATCACCAGGGCTGGAAAATGATAAACTTCTAACTGAGAAAGTCACTTTTATTTTATCTCCCGAGCGAACTTCTCCTGCAAGAACCTCTACTGGAATCACTACTTCTCCCTCATTTGTGAGGAAAAACCCTGCTCCGGCATCTCCCTCGAAGTAAGTACTGCCAATATTGATTCCTATTGTTGCATTTATTTGGATTCCAGCCGCCGCTTCTAGCTCATACGGAATACGGAATTCCCAAGTTGAATCGGGGTAATCCCCCTGTAATCCCCAATTTGTTTCCCAAGTGCCAATTTCAACTAATCCTTGAATTGAGGGTGTAACAAATTGCTCGAATTTTTCATCAAGATCGGAATCAAATGGTGAAAGTGCCCCCTCATCAGCGCTCCCAGTCAAATATAGGTCAAAGTCTTGTGAAATACAACACGCTCCATCTTGCTCAGCAGCTACTGGTGAATATGGCATTATGACTAGCATAAGTAGTGCGACAATTAGCACTGCTCCTCCCCTCTGAGGTGCCTGCATATTGCGGGGTGGCTGGCTTTACACCCTTGAATGCGACCCTTGTAGGATTCATTTACTGGTGATTTCATTATCCCGGCGCCGTAGGCGCCGCGTGCATACGCGAGGCTGAATAATCTCTAACCGTGTAAAAATAGTAACTCGACAGGGCCCTTTTCTGGAACCTTCTCGATTTTTGCGAAACCCACCCTTTCTAACTGTAAGATTTCACCCTCAACTAAATCGATATTCTCGATTAGCCCTTCATCGATTCTAAATTCAGTTCCTAATGGGGTAGTTAGACGAGCCATTCGACTCTGATTTATCGGTAACCAATGCACTATTGTTCTCTTATCACTTCTCTGCAAGGAGCTCACTTTTGCCTGATTTTCCTTTATGGTTACATCTGCGAAGTCCTTCAAACGTAATTTTTCAGAATAATCTCTATCCTCAATTACAAATTTCTCTGAAATTGTCCATTCACGAACTCCTTCAATTTCTCCGTGTGGGTGTCGAGCAATTTGCAACCTATCCGGATGTTCTATCCCGTCCATATTAAGTAACATATTTCTTGGATTTCTAACGAAGGTTCTCCTTTCACAAACCGAATCTATGACAGAAGAATTGAATGACTCAATGGTTTGCATTGATATTGAAATATCCTTCTGAGTTAATCCAAGATCTAACCAGAAATCTCGGATGGCTTGAGGTTCAAAACCTCGACGTTTCAATGCCGAAATAGTAGGTAAACGGGTATCATCCCATCCCTCAAATTTCCCATCAGCAATATCGACCTTCATTCCAGAAGTGGAGAACCCTCCAAACTCGTGTACCTTTACTCGACCCCAATATAGGGGTTCAGGATATTCCCATCCGAAGTGGTCGTACAATAGAGTCTGTTTTCTTGTAGAATCCATCAAATCCTTACCTCTAACAATGTGGCTCACTCCTTGAAGATGATCTTCAATTGCACTTTGGAAATCTAGTAGTGGCCAGACTTTGTATAGGTCTCCGACCATTGGATGTGGACTGTGTTGTATGCGTAAAGCAGGCCAGTCACGAAGTGCAGGATTGGGTAATTCTAGGTCAGTTTTGACCCTTACAACAGCCCCGCCTTCCTCTATACTACCATCATTCATGGCCTGCCAATCTGAAAGATTATTTTCGATATTTTTTCCTCTACAAGGGCAGGGTTGTGAATTATCCCTGAGGTCCTTGAATTCTCCAGCACTACATCGGCAGACGTAACCAAATCCAGATTCAAGCATTTGTTTGGCATATTCAAGATAGATAGGCATTCTTTCACTTGCCCGGATAATAACGTCGGCAGGCCTGCCTGCAAGCCATTCGTATTCTTCTTCTATCCAACCATAGGCTTCTGCTAGAGGTGGTTTCACTCTAGTATCAGTATCATCGTAACGCAAGACAACTTTGCCGGAATACATCTTTGCGAATTCGGAATTAATCACAACTCCTCTCGAGTGTCCAATAGTAAGTGGCCCATTTGGATTAGGTGCAAAGCGCAAAATCACTTTCCCATCAGTCACATTGGGAAGTGGTTTTAGTCCAACTCTTTTCTGTTGTTTTTGTCTTTGTAAAGCCTCCGGATTTGTTGCCGCTAAGGATTCTCTAACGGCATCAAGACCATTCTCTTTTGCCATTTGATTTGCAGCTTCTACCTCTATTTCCACCAAGGATTTGAGATCTTTTGCTCTAGGCCTGAGGTCCGCTCTTTCACCTAATAAGCGACCTAGTACAGAACCGGATTGACCAGCCCCATCATACTCAATGGTATTTTGCATAGCATACTTTCGAACTGTATCTATGGTCTCTGAATCCCAGTCGGAATCTACCATGCTATCGGGCCTACGGCCCGAAGTCAGGCATTTGACGCTTCTCTACCTTACCAGTCATCAAGTGACGATTGTACAACAGGTCCCCCCTGCTCCGAACGAATTGGAACAGGGGTTCCATGCAACTTCTGCCAAATATCAGATACGGTTGCCCAACTCCATCTTAGAGAGTCATGTGGTTTACCATTTGACAGCATCTTTTCTACCGCAACTCGTGTAGTTTTATCCGAAGGATATCCGGAACCAATCTCGATACCTGTTCGTGCAGCGATTTCTTCGATTGCTGAGTCTCTTGATACTTTTGCGAGAATTGAGGCGCCTCCTGTCACTAGGTCTCTCGAATCCATGCCATGTTCGGCCTCAATCCTCCAATTTTTCCAACCATCGCCTAATGAAGTTTCAAGCCTCATTGCGAACCTCTTTTCATTTACATCACAAGCATCTGCACGAATCACTCCCGATTCATTTGACAAATCTGTAGCAATAATCGCCTCAGAAAATAAATTGATTTCCAGACTATTCAAATCCGAATTTAGGCTGTTAAGATCTATTCTTTTCGCGGAACAGAGAATTAACCCTGATTTCCAACTTTCATCCTGTATATGGCTATTGATTTCCGCGAAAATTCGAAGACGTTCATTGGGTGAAAGTTCCTTTGAATCCTTTACTTGTAATTTAGATAATTTTTCGATATCATCTGGTGGGATTGCTAATGCTGCAACTACCAAAGGGCCGATTACAGGTCCTCTGCCTGCCTCGTCGACACCAATGATCCAGTCACTGCCCACAGCGTGCCGGACGTATCACGGGTCTTCATCATCACGCAAATCTTTGCCAAGGGAATTCAATCTCTCATCGAAATCATCTAGGTCCAGCACTATGTTATCTGGGTGAATTAAATCACTATCTTGCAATTGTTCTGCCATTTCGATTGCATCGAGTATGGCATCCTCGGCTTGAGATTCGTCAAGCAAATCTCCGGCATCGTCGATTACCTCTGCCTCCGGGGCCGGTGAAATTTCTCTAGAATGGTCTCCTGATTTTTCCATGAATTCCTGCTTGAAGGACTCTATGTCGGTTGTTGGGCTCTCTATCTGTTCGGGTTGTTGTTTCTCACTCGAATCAAATTTTGACATCCAGTCTCCAACTTCTTCAACAACAACCGTAGGGTTATTTCTTCTGTAATGTTCCCTGTCTGCTTCAATTCTGTGTCTAATGGCAAAGGCTACTGCGGTTGTTCCGACAATACTGACAATTACGATTAGAATAGTTTGCAACCATCGCTGCAAAAAATTACTGAAAACACTAGGCTCATCAGGGTCAACCGGTTGGGATGGTTGCATGCCCTCAATTTCAGTTGAATGTTCTACAGTATGTTGAACTGCTGGGTCTCTAAATGATCTGATTTCGACTGTTAGAATCGCATTTGAGGCGATTGGGACCTCATTAGGAACATCCATCCAAACCTCAAAAATTAGGACTCCATTTATTGGAACATCCAGAACTTCGAATGATCTACCTTGGTTCGTTGAAGAATCTAGTTCATTTGGAGGGGTTACTCCAAAATCTGTAAAATCAGTGCATTCGACACCTACAACCAATCCGTCTGGACTATTTCCTATATTCTTCACTTCCCAATAACCAGTCAATCTTCCATCAATCACCTCAGCATCGGAGCGAATAATTTCCCAAGCATGAACAGCTGCGATTGATACATCAAAACTAACCTCAGCAGGAACCCAGCCATCGACCTCTAATTCTAGTGTTACTTTTCCGCTAATTCCCGCCTCTAATCCAATTGCAGTCCAAGCGGAAACATCGATTCCATGGACTGTTTGACCCGGACCCAAAAATCGAGTATATTCTGTAATGTTAACAACCAACCAGTCTGGTTTTTCAGACACACTGAGATTGAATAGATAAGCTGCGTCTCCAGTATTTTCAATAAATAATTCTACGAAACAAGTTTCTCCTGGTATTACATCGAAATTGCAATTTACATTTGTCAACCCTAGGTCGCCACCGGATCGAGGAACTATGCTAATTGTTTGGTTTAATCTTTGAATATCTTCTACACCATCTGCCCAAAATTGAATCATCATATCCAATTTCCCAGAGGTTAAAATCGGAGATTGTACCTGCATACGAACGGTAGTGATTTCGCCTGGATTCATATCTTCCAAACCAGCACGGTCGTAGATTATTGCAGTCCATCCATCATATGCAAATGATAGGCTAGGTGTCTGTATTGGAGTGCCATTCTCGTCAACTGGTGCGATATTTATTCCAAGTGAATTAATCGAGTTACCAGTATTCTGTAACTCAAATTCTAGGTCGACAACACCTCCTGGGTCGATAGAAGCAGTCCCACCTCCTTCGATTACCTGCATACCCTTCCATTCACCATAACGAAGTGAAAAATTCCACCAATCTTGATTGCCGGTATGGTCTCCAACCAAAGCTACGCTAAAGTCATGAATCGATTCTGCAAGAGGGTAACCGGAGGCTACTTCAGGCGCCGTAACCCTAAATTCTACCCACTGAACAACATCACTTGGAGCATCAAATGAAAATCCCACTTCCGGACTTGTTTGATAATCCCATGATACTTGCCAACCAGATGGACTAGAGATTTCAATTAGCGCAGTGGTGTTGACCTCTGCTAGGTTAGTGAAATTAGCCGCTACGCCAATAGTTAGCCCAGGGTCAATATTGAAAATTGAACCGGAATTGACTCCAAATTCAACTCCTAAATCTTCCAATTGCCAAGGGTAGGTTAATCCTGATGTGTTGAATACAGTGTGGTCTGCCCATTGTTGCAATTCTAATGTTCTAGATTGGTTTATTCCTCCAGTACTGGGTAGACCGACCGACGATTCTCCAGTAACGGATACATGAATAACGCAGGCGGCTAAATAACTCCCTTGAATGGATGGGTGACTCCCATCTGAAGCGTATAGGTCGGAGAAGATAGTTCCATCATCAGTAGCATTAGATATGGAGAAAAATATGTTCTCAAATGCCATCCCTACAGGAGCGATGAATACAGGTCTTTGTTCTGATGATAGGTTTTCAGCATAAGCAAGGTAACCTGTTTCTAGATGATGTTGCATCGTTACGTAGTCAGGGTATCTCCAACTATTGCTCTCATCACCATTTCTGTACCCCCAAGTCATTAGAAAGAAGGTATCTCCACCATTGTCATCAACCAAATCATCGATAATTTGAGCCCCTTGCATACTGTCTTGCCAATATGACGAACTTGTTGGGAAACCCGGAACTTGGCTTTGGTCTTGCAATATCACATAATCGTGAGGTGACCTCAGGGTGCTGAACCATTCAGAACCTTCAGTTTCTGCTTGTTCTCCATGCCAAGCAAGGGTCTTACCTCCACTAGTTAACGACTGTACATCGGGAGTAAATCCTGAAGAGGTTAGTAAATTCTCAACTCTTACACTT
>WTHI01000129.1:0-3661 GCA_011523185.1 Methanobacteriota archaeon | reverse complement strand
TACGTAGCAGTACCCTTCGGGGTACATAAGACTACGTGCATTAATGTTGGTTCCAGGATAACAGACACTTATATATATAATTTTTAATACTCTCTCTCCACATCTAACAGAGGTCACTGGGGGTGCTCATCAGACGCCTGCTTAATAAAATAAATTTCAGGGCCCCACCTCACCTTTCTGAAGTCATTGTGACGGATGATACCAAGTCTGATTTGTGGAAGCACAACTCTATAGTTGTAAATGGTCTATTATCATATTCCTGGGGCACACCTTTTGGTGGAGTCCATTAGGGAGTTCCTGCTGAGATTGGCCACCTCAGGAGTCTAGCACGCGCAGGGAACTCAGTATATTTAGTCCGAGTAAAAGGTTAAATATACACCGTTAAGCTTAAAAGGGAATATGAGAACGACCATTTATAACACTTCTACCTTGTATCCACAAGTAGTTTCTCATTGTGCGACTCTACTTGCTTCTACCGTGTCACTCTAAGACTGATCACCTTCGGGTGACACAAACTCACGTGTAAATGTTCAACATGCCTGCTACTATTCAAACCCTTGATCATTGGACCCAGGTTGCACTTAGTGCTATCTGGAAAGAACAGGTTCAGGAATGTATTGCAAATGACATCGAAACTGGTATTACTGATGATTGGGAACTTATCGAACAAACACCTTTCACTGAACCATTCTGGGGTATTGTTGTCAATAAGTAGATTTGTATTTTGCAGTAGTATCCTTCGGGATACTCAAGACTGCACATTTAACACTATGTTTGTTTTACAAGATATCATACCTATTACAACTGGTTTTATTGGTGGGTTTGCACTAGTATACTCTTTCCGACATACGTTGATGCATGCTCCTTCGGGACACTCAACACTGTGTGACACTCTCAATATGCCTCAGGTTCGTGATCTTGGTTTAATTCTACAGCAAATGCTGGATGATGTTCCTGGTGCCTCTTATCAGGATAAGTTGAATCATCTTGCTAATTGCGATTGTTGTGAAAGACATCAAGTTAATAAACCTACTGTCTTTGCTGCATGGCATGAAACTCCTTTTCATAATACCCAAGGAACTCATCCATGTATGTGTAATTGCAGACATGTTGCTAGATTCATTTGTAGACAAGCAGATGGTTATAATCCACCTCCCATTACACGCTCTAATACTCCACTTTCTGTTCTTGATATGTAAATTTAAATAAGTAGTTGCGGTCCTTGCGGTCCTTCGGGATACATAAGACTACGTGTACTCTATGGTCATGCACTCGAATTCATCATCTTTTTATTCTCCAACTGACACTAAACGCTGGGCCGATTATGATGATGATGATTTACTCCCTATCATCCCTTGGGCACCTCATATTAAGCAAGTCTCAGTTAAATCTGAACCTAGTGAATGGACCACCGTGAAGTCTAAGAAGAAACGTAGATAAGTGTCATGATTATTATTCTACTTATTCTATACATCATAAACCCATAAAAATACCATGAGTAGTTTGGCGTCTTCGGACGTTTTAAACTGCATTCATTTTATTTACAAATTTTTTTTTTTATTTTTACAATTTTTAATTTATGCAAATTTTATTTTAGTGCTTATCATAGTACACACACTCACTTGCATTATCACTACACTTATCGCGATATGATGTTCCCTGCGCACCTCGGTAATGAACGGTCGGAGTATGTTATCACTGATTTTGCTCAAACTTTTGAACGTGAAACTGGGTTACCTATGACATCATGCCGCGAAATTGTTGAAGATTCACATTCTATCTTTCATTCCTTTTCATATCTTATTGAGCACCTTTTTTCTTTAATCGACTCTGCTATGCATTATCAAACTTTCATTATTAAAGGTCTCACTGTTTCACAAAGAAGAGACTTTTATGTTGAACTCTCTGAAGTTGGTATTCATTTCACCAAAAATAGATATCTTGATGATAATCGCAATCAGTGCACTGATATTTGTATCTCTACCATTGATATTTGGTCTGTTCCTGATTATAGAACCACTCCTCAACTTGCTGTTTATCAGCACAGGATTAATGTATTCAATGCATTTTATTCCCGTATTGATAATTCCCGTATTGATAATTTGTTGACCACACGTACTGCTACTAATGGTAATATAATTGTATCATTAGAAAATTTCCTCAAATTTAAAAGAATATTTTCTGATGCTTTTTATCGTTACAATAATTATATCATCAACAATAATTATATTATCAACAATAATATCATCAACAATATTGTATATATGCCTAATCAACCTACTGTTGCAACTACTGCCTCTCAACGTCCACACTCTCAACCGTGTGTATCATCTAATACTAAAATTAAACACCAGTTGGCCGACTTGATTTTTGATATAAAGGATGATTTGACTGATTGTATGTACAAAGAAATTCTCGAAAAAATTGCTCTTATATCTCCATAAATAAAACTATAAACATTTACCATTTGTTCTTCGGAACAATTAAAAACACGTATACTATATTGCTGATTTTTGCATTTTCAATGACTGGAACATCTGCACGCAATTCTTTCGGAATTTTCAAATCTAAACGCGCTAAACTTCTTGCTGTTAAATATGGATTAGACCTCTATGATAAAAATGCTTACATTCACTCCGGAAATACTATTTTGTATTCTGATGTTAAATTCATTGTTGATAATTGTTGGATGGATCATTTTATGTATGGAACTGATAAACCTATCGATGTTTCATTTGAAGAATACAATGATATTTATTATTCATTGCAAGATTCATTCCCTGGTTTATTTAATTTCTCTTATGCATGATTTACAATTTTTTTATATATTTAATTTTTTTATTCTACTATTTTTATAAAGTTTACCATTATGATTCATACTTCTTCACTTATTCCTCTTCTTCATCTTGCTAAACTTTTTAATTTACCCTCTGATATTACTCAATCCATTTATTTTAATATTATTCACAATTCTGCACAACTTATTATTGACAAATGGTATTCTTATATTAATATTCATAATACTAATTTGTGCTATATAGCAAATAGAATTCCTCTTTTACAAGGTCATACTTTCTTTGGTGATACCATCACATATTATGATCTACATGATAAAAATTTTAATATTACACTTTCTATATGTGCTAAATATATCAAACCTTCAATTTCTGATAAAGATTGGTGGCGCAATTTTGCACAAAATGGTTTCAATGGTTTAACTTTTGTCAACAATAATATGGATACTACTGTGCAACATAATTTATTTATTCTCACTAACATCTTCGGATGTTTCCAATAAAAGTAAATCATTCATTTATCATGAATTATTTTTTTTCTTTACCTAATGATATTAAATCTCATATTTATTTTTTTATTAAAACCTCTTCTGCTAACTCTATTATATCTTCTTGGAGACGTTACATTTGTCATAAAAAATTTACTATTTATTCCATTTATTCTTTACCTAAATTTAACTCTTTCATTGATAATGATCTGATCTATTCTGTTGTTTTCAAAAATACTTATTTTTTCTTTAAAAAACTTTATAATATTACCACTGGCAACGAATCTTATTTCTCTGATATATATCATTGCTTTTATCTTTTGGCCGTTTCAATTGACGATTATGAATGGGTTTCTGGTCATGATAACTACTATTATG
>WTHI01000110.1:0-3675 GCA_011523185.1 Methanobacteriota archaeon | reverse complement strand
GAGGACTCTTGCTGGATTTACTAGAGCAGAGATCTGAAAGAATGTCAGATATTGAGGGAATCAAACATACCGACGATATGTTGGTTGAACTTTCAGTTGAATCCGGTTGGCCCGTCTTGACTGTTGACAGGAGATTGAAAGAGAGGCTGGTTAGTTCGGGTGGTTCGTATATCGAAGTCACAAGTGGACCTTCGCTTCGTTTGGTCGGTTGAATCTCCTCGAATAGCAGTCCCTAAGGGACTGAACAAAAACAGGTTTGGGAAACAAGAAGAATCATTCAAATAACCCCCCTATCTCCCACAGATTAGGACTGACTGTCCGAAGAAAACGACCAGTATTGGTCAAAGAATGTCTAACGACACCCCACCAATTGCTATTAATTGGCACCTGGAAGCGTATTGCAATTACGGGTGCAGCTTTTGCTACGCACCTCTAGCCGAACAACGCCTCAAGCCTAGCCTCTCAGAGGAAGAAGGAATCTTATTGATTCAGGATTTATCATCCTGTGGAGTTGATAAAATCAACTTCGTAGGTGGAGAACCAATGCTTCATCCTCACTTAGAAGCATGGATAATCGCATCGAAATCCTGTGGTCTTACGACTAGCATTGTATCCAATGGAACCAAAATGACAGAAGAATGGTTGACGAAGATGCGACCGTATCTCGATTGGCTTGGGCTTTCGATAGACGCTTCTAACGATGAGATGCACTTCTTGATGGGGCGTGGACTCATAGGGGAGATTAAATCTGGATTTTCTAGACATCTTGAGCGCTCAAAGAGGGTATGGAGAATAGCTCAGAGATTGGGATATGGCCTAAAACTGAACACGGTCGTAACCTCGGTAAATGCACACGATGATATGTCAGAATTAGTAAAAATTCTCAGACCTCATCGATGGAAGATATTCAGAGTCCTGAAAATCGTAGGTGAGAATGACGGAAGAGTCGAACCACTCCTCATTTCTCCGAATCATTTCGATGATTATATGACCCGGCATCGAAGGTCTTTACAGGATTTCAAAGAAATTAACATCGTGGCTGAAGACAACGAGGATATGCTCGGAACCTATGCAATGATTGACCCTCAAGGAAGAGCATATACCAACAAAAATGGGAGATACTTGTATTCCAAAAAGAGCTGTGTCGAAGTCGGTTTCTCAGATGCTTGGAATGAAGTCGTTACTGGATTTTCGGAAACAAGATTTTCCAAAAGAGGGGGCGATTGGGATTGGAAAAAAGAGGAATGGAATTTTCCTCTGCCGGTGGCGTGAATATCATGAATGATAATAAGTTAAATCGAATCTGGGTTATCGTGACCCTTACTGCGGAACACGTCGTAATCGACGGTCCTAATGTTCATACTGATAACTATTGTTTAATTCATAAATTGAGATTATGTGAAAAGTGTTTAATTGATTCAAAATGGGATACGAATGACGAGAAATACTGGGACAGAACACTGGATATCGAAAGACTCCCAATTGTTTCTGATTATGTAAAAAAGAGAGGTTATAAGCCTAAATTTTTCATCTTAGACGGAACGAAAGAGTATCTCATTAAAAACCGGAAAACACTCCCTGAAATTAAACCTAAATTGAAAATATTGGACAAGTTGGTAAGCAAAGATGAAGTTATACTTTTGGACAGAGAAAAGTGGAAAAAAAAGGGCAATGTGATGGATGACATTTGGTGGATAACATTTGCCCTAGAAATCGATGCATTGATTCTTACTAACGATAAACTTCGAGATTGGAAGCCAGGAGGTAAATATGCCCGACCAGATCTAGATTGGGTTGATATAGAAAATAGGAGAGTTGAATTTAGTTTCGAGCCAAAAAACGCAAAATGGGATAAATTTGGAGATAAATGTGAGGAACAAGTATTCACCGCGGCGGAATTAGAAACCCTTGCTGAAATGAATCCGCTTCAGAAAATGGAAATGTTAGAACTAGAAAGGCAAGCATCCATAGAAAAGGCTGAGAAAATAAGCCAATTAATCAAAAGTCTTGCTAAGACTACCGCCGATGAAATAAAACAAGGGCACGATTTCTTTGGTTATGAACAACAAATCATTGATGCTTGGTTAGCCGCTTTTGAATTCGAGGAGGGGGCACTCAGCACGGAAAGGACGACAACTGTTTGGCGGTTCGTGGTTGGTTATATTTGTGGATTGAATTGGTTCAAACACAAAGAAGATGGCGGTAACCTCCACAGTTGGACGAATCATCCAAAATACGAAGAATTAACGGCGAGGTATAATCTTGGATATGGTTCTAATGAAAGTCACATTAGGATTTTAGAAAATCAATTCAACCTACTGGAAGATAGAACCGAACTTAGGTTCAAATTTAGTCCGGATCAAGAAATGCTTATGGTATCAAATTCCGAAGATTTTTATCAAAGAAAGAAAGGTGAAGAAGAATGAAAATGGAACTAACAACCTCGTTAGACCGCTTCAATTGGAAATTGTATTTTGCCCTGCTCTTAACTGCTGTACTACCTACAATTTACACCACTGTCCGAATCAACTACCTCGGTGATTTACCAGGTGATTGGGGTTTCAACATCGCCTCGCAACTCGCTTGGGTTAATCTAATGCTAGAGGTTGTGCAAGAGGCACTGATTCTGCCGCTTTTCTACTGTATTGGTATAACTATCGCAAATCGTGAGGAGACCATCAACAGGGTTCGCACGGGAATGGCCGTAACCCTGGGCTTGTACCTTGCATTTACTGTAGTAATCCTGCTCTTCGCCACTCAACTTACTGAGTGGATGGCGCAGAATCCCGACACCATCGATGCGACTGCCGAATACATACGTTTGGAGATGATTGGAACTACTCTATTCTCTATGGTCAGATTCCTAATTATTGTCTTCATACTTCTTGACATGAAGGAGCACATCTACGCTATTCTTGGTATACAAGTCGTGACTTCGATAATCTTCGACAGCTACTTCCTGAGCTCACTGGACTTCTCACTACAATTGGGTGTCAACGGTATTGCTTACTCGAACGCAATCGCCTCGTTCATCACACTGATCTATGCAGTCACCGTGTTCTCGAGGAAGATGAATATGGGTCTGCCAGAATGGAGAGAAGGGCACGACTACAGTTGGATGCGAAGCTGGTGGGATGTAGGAAAGTACTCAGGACTCGACTCCTTTGTTCGAAACCTCTTCTACATGATTTTCATTGTAAAAATGATGAACGTCGTCGAGGAACAAGGCACCTACTGGGTCGCTAATGGATTCATCTGGGGCTGGCTCTTGCTCCCGTTCTATCCACTAGCGGATCTACTGAAGCAGGACACCTCTGGCCCCAATCTCATTAATCACAAAGAGAAGACCTACGCATACTTCGGTATTGCCACAGCCATGTGTATACTCTGGATAGTCACTATTCCACTTTGGGATACTTTTGTCTCGGATGTCCTTAACGCATCTGATTACGAGAAAATTGTTGATTTGGTACTTATTCTTCTGCCGTTCTATATCCTTTTCAGTTACAACACTCTGATGGACAGCGTATTCTATGGAAAGGGGCGAACTGAACTTCTTGCAATCCAGTCAATCATCACTAATGTCAGTGTTTACGGCACGGCTTTTGTCCTCTTCAAGATGGATGTGTTCTCCCCCACTCTAACTACGATAGCGCTTCTATTCGGCACGGGTAT
>WTHI01000057.1:0-13950 GCA_011523185.1 Methanobacteriota archaeon | reverse complement strand
AGGAAGATGGAGTGACCTTAGCATTCCCTGTTCGAGTCAATATGAATAGTGATGTGAATCTAGAAGATCTTGGATTCTAAGTTACTCAACGGGTCTGGTACAACTCGATACTAAGTCATAGATTTTACTTGAGCCCTATCAGCCTAACATCGATTGCAGAATCTGATGAAGACATAGCAAGACTCGATTCAATCATGAGAATGTGTAATGATTACCGAGCAGAAGCCAAGCATTTCCCCTCTCAGGGAGATTTGATCCGAGCCTTCGGAGCAATCGATTACGCAAATGATTGGATAGATGTGACAGTTCGAATTGGACTAGTGGGCGGTCATAGTGGTGACCGACTCTTCATACTTCCACAAATTAATGAATAAACTCAACTAAGGTACAGTTGTAATAATCCTGCTTGAAGATATGATTCAATGAACAATTGAAATATAACTGTGGTCTGAGCGACTTATGGCTGCACCATTCACAAATATGTTCAAGGCAAACGTTTCACTTATGCAGATTGTTTCCCATGAATGGGAACGCGTGTTTGGTGAGGTGTACAAATCCATCATCGGCGCCAATCAGCAGCGCCGTTATCTTCGTTGGACTCATGCTGACGGGATGATGGTTTTCGACCCAAATTCAGGGACATGGATCAAGGGTTCCGAGAAGATTGCAGACAAGTTCGGTGATGAACTAGCAGGAGTTGCAGATAATACTCCATTGCGATTATTGCAATGGTATGTTGGAGGCGAGGCTACAGGAGAGGGCATGAGTCCGGAAGGATATCAGCATCCATCCATCCTTCACTTGGAAGATTTCCAGCCATTTCTGAGAGAGGAACCAAATCCCCATCCCAATCGAGATGAGATTATCTGGTGGCTGCGCCAAGCAGCACGAATGGACAACGCATCCCAAGAGATTCACGAACGTACAGTCATTCTCGGAAATACCTCTGCTTACCATCCTCAGGAGTTAGAAAAGGAACTCCCCACTATCGATTTGGACAATCCTACAATTAAGACCCTGAAGGCAGTCTTCAACCAAACAGTGAAGAAATTCAAATTGAGCGGTAACCAGTATGAGAATTCCGATCGAATCCTACAAGCAGCTTTGGGTTTGTCTGTTATGGAAGCGGAATTGGCATTTTCAGAGGCGATTGCAGCCACTGGGCAATTAACAGAAAACGAGATTCCATTGATTAATACTTCAAAGAAGCAGATTATTGACCGTAATGGAATTCTCGAATACTTTGAACCCGGTGAATCTGAAAAG
Organism: Methanobacteriota archaeon; assembly: GCA_011523185.1. GTDB lineage: Archaea > Thermoplasmatota > Poseidoniia > Poseidoniales > Thalassarchaeaceae > MGIIb-O1. The sequence goes on along the minus strand of WTHI01000057.1, from coordinate 12,684 downwards.
GTCTGTGGGCTTGATCTAATGGAAGAGTGGTTCCGCAAACGCCGAAGCCTGTTTGATTCAGATGTGGCTGCAAAACTGGCCTACCAGGCTCCAAAGGGCGCACTACTGCTTGGTGTTCCTGGTTGTGGAAAGAGTTTGACCGCCAAGGAGGTCTCAAGATGGTGGGGCTTCCCCTTACTTCGCTTCGACATCGGTAAAGCCTTCGGCAGTTTACAAGGTGAAAGTGAACGCAACATTCGCTCTGCCCTCAAGGTTGCAGAAACGGTTTCCCCATGTATCCTATGGATTGATGAGATTGAAAAGAGCATTCAAGGTTCGGAATCATCTGGCCAAACCGACGGTGGCACCTCCGCTCGTGTGTTTGGTCACTTCTTGACTTGGATGCAAGAAAAGACCGCCCCCGTATTCGTTCTGGCCACTGCTAACAAGGTCTCCATGCTTCCTCCCGAAATGCTTCGGAAAGGACGTTTCGATGAGATATTCTTCGTAGACTTACCAACAGAGACAGCCAGAGCGACAATCTTTGAGGAGAACATCTCAAAAAGAGCGGAGAACAACTCTAGTTTCAATATTGAGAACTTCGATATTTCCAACCTCGCAAAACTCACCAACGGCTTTTCAGGAGCAGAAATTTATCAAATCGTTAAGGATGTAACTCTCGAAGTTGTTGATACCGATGGAAAGTCAATGCGTGATGTGGAACAAGCAGACATGGTAAAACTGATTTCTGAAACCGTACCTCTCTCCCAAACGATGCCTGATCATATAAAGGAGATACGAAAATTCGGAAAGACACGATGTCGCCTTGCCGCCAGTGAATCCCCTGAAGAACTACCATCGGAATGGAAACAGAAGAAAATCCCCACACTCAAGACTGAAAACAGAAGTATTTTTCTTGATGAATTAGAATAGAGCTGAGTAAATTGTCGGCATCTTCATCAAAAACGAATCGCGGTTTCTTTAATCGTGTTTGGCGTCAATTACATTTTGGTCATCTAGTAAAAGAGGAAGGTCAAATCAACGGGATGATGACACGATATTCCCAAGGACTCAGACCCTATGGGGATCATCTCTGGAACGGTATATCGGCGCGTAAAAATCGCAACGATAAGACAAGGTTTAGATGGGCTTCAGTAGAGCCTTCTTCGATACCCCGTGTGGTTGATTTACAGCCAATGGTATGGAACATTCGATTCCAGCGAGAGGCACGAATCCAGCAGTATTGTATTGATTGGCCCTTGAGCGCATCTCAAACCAGCGCAACTTTGTATGATCGTGAATCCAAGGAATATCTAGAGGTTCGTTGCCACCAAGACGACAATGGGTTGACGATTATCGACAGTGAAGAGAATCTAGTTTCGCGCCCTTCATTATTGTTGGAAGGTTTACCTGTATCCATTCAATCTGAATTAATTCTGGATCATAATCCAAGTATTACATGGAACAATTCAGAGTGTCAGATGTTCGAGGTGAATGCCATTCCGAACACCGAATTCGTAGAGGCAACATTGTCGATTCATTTGCCAACAAATCCAGGTGAAGAAAATTGGCAGATGGATGGGCACCCATTCACTCCCATTTCGATTACACAATGGAAGCCAAAGTCCAATCATTCGCTTTACAGTGGGTCCAATCTGGTCGTTGAGGAATGGATGGGTAGCAGTCGTGTACTGGCGGATACCCACATTGATGAAGGTGTAGTGCTGAAAACCGAACAAGGCCACCCAATCCGAGCTACAACTGTTGAACAGGAGGGTTTCTGGGTTCGACTTGAAGCCAATTTGAGCGGCGATGAAATGTACAACCCCCTCGATGAAGTATTCACGAACTTTGAGATTAAATCTCTTCGAAATGGGAAGAAGGAGATTCAAATTCTCAGGAAACGCGGAGATTTACGGATGGTTTCACTATCCCAACTTCCCGAAGGAAAAACACTCGATTTGAGCGTTAGAACCAGCGATTTGCGCATCCAACACAGTGCATGTCAGCGTTTGCGAAATGCACCGCTTACTCACCACATACCGCTGATGCGACTTGTAACGCGTGTTGACAAGAAATGGGATGCTTGGCCAGATTGCAAACCCTCTGACATTGAGATTGACAAATGGTACACGCGTGTTGGTGGCGACGGCGAAGGTTCTGAAGACCAGCGCAACTTTGTTCGCAAAGCGATGGCCTCTCCGGATTTCGCATTCTTGGAGGGACCCCCTGGTTCAGGCAAGACTGAGACCATTGGTGAATTGATTCTCCAAATATTAGCCGCAAATCCTGAATCTAAAATTCTGCTATGTGGTTCAACTCAAGCATCCATTGACAACGTGTTGTCTCGGTTTAGTGAGCATGAGTTGATTCAGGCCCTTCGAGTTGTTAACACAAAACGTTGGAAATCTGAACCCGACGACCATCATCAGATGGTGTATGATCATTCAATCCATCGACTTGTGGAACCAGAACAAGTTCAGGAATTGAAACAATCATTGGGGTCATATGGGGAAGGTCTCTCAGATGCAGACTTATCTGCCATGGTTCTGAATCGTTCAAACTTGATTGCAGCAACCATTGAAGGTGTCGCCAATCACCCAAGCATTACGAATGCCTTGAATGATGAATTTACTCCTCCAAAAGCCGTGTTTGACTATCTCATCATCGATGAAGCATCGAAAACCACCTTCACCCAGTTTCTCGTACCGGCAATCTTCTGTCGCAAGTGGGTCCTAGTTGGCGATGTTGCACAGTTGCCCCCATTTGCCAACGACAAGGACATTTCAGGTATTCTCAATCGCTTGGAAGAAGAAAGAGGTGACGCTCTGCGAAGAGCCTGTCAAATCATTGCACAAGTAGAGGATGACAGGTATCTTAAGAAGCATCCTCGAATCTTCATCGAGGATGGCCGTGTCATCGAAGAACTCCTCCTTGAGTTATCAGAGCATTCAGACTCAGAGGATGGCCTGAATGTAAAGTGGGGTTTGGTGGGCAATGCATCGAAGAACATCCTTGAAGAAAAACTTGTATTCATCAATTCACAAACGCTTTCATCCTCCAATGAAGATGCGATTGGTACAGCCCGCCTTCGCTTGACTGGCTGTGATGTTGTCATCATTGAACGTGATGCTTTCGATGATCATATGTTCACTCTTGTGGCTCCAACAACGCACCTTCATCCAACCATGGTTGGCAAAGAATCACACTTTGACGATTCAGAATCTCTAGCCTTCAAATTCCATATGCCACCTTCTCGATACATGCGTCGAATCAAGATGGTTCAAAGAATGAAACGAGAGTCATATGAATATACGAGTGGAGTTTTCAACGCTCGTCGTGGCTTGGTTCGTTCGGATACCGACACTTGGGGGGAGAGAATTGCATGGAGGCTGCAACGAATATACGAATTACAGACATCCAAGAACGTTCAGCTTCGAGAGAAATATTTCCGCGAAGTCAAGGCATTACTTCCTCGTCAAGCCAGCAAATGTAGTGAGTGTAAAGGAAAAGGCGTTTGGGTGAATCGACGGGATGAAGAGGAAAACGAATGCTTAGCATGTAGAGGGAATGGTGAGTCACCTCGATGGGCACGTTCAGTTGAAGAAATACGTAATTTCAGTCTTCCATCAATTCTTGAGTCACTTCAGTATGGATATGCAGGTCGAGATACTGCAGCCGAACTATCATTGGCGCCACGCTTCCCCAACACTCTAAGCAATGGATTCTCAGATCGATCCAAGTCGACACGATTCCAATCGATCCCCTATCAGCACAGGATGCATCCTTCAATTTCCGCATTCCCTCGATACAATTTCTATTCGGAGGATTCAGATGGCTCGAAACTACGTGATGCAATTACCACCTTGTCTCGAAGAGGTGATTTTTCCTTGATTCAAGGCGAAAATAGACGCCTTTGGTTCGATGTCAAATTAGATCCCATTCACCCATGGAAATTTGGTGCCAACAAACCTGAGGTCAAGCAGGTCAAATCATTGCTCATTGATGCTCTTTCATGGTTTGAGAAGGGGTCCTCGGACGAATTTTCATTGGCGATTCTTACGCCGTTTAACAATCAATCAGATGCCTTACGTGAGATGATGGATGGCGTTCTCAAGAACCGTGGAGGGAAGGGCATGCGGGGTACGCGCGGAACACTCAGATTTGGTGATAGAAGATTGACACTGTTCTGCTCGACGGTTGACAAATTTCAAGGTCAAGAGGCAGACATCGTGATTCTCAGTTTGCGAACCGTTGGCCGGATTGGCAAGTTCGACAGCCCCAACCGCGTCAATGTTGCACTCACCCGGGCCCGCGAATGCCTCTTGATTGTGGGTCACCACAAAACATATCTTCAGTCCTCCCAGAAGACCAACAGGGTGGACCGAATGCTCCAATCACTGGCTCGGGAAACATCTCTTGGAGTGTCTACTTCAGGTCAATGGAGGGTTGCCTGATGAAGTGTAGATTGGTGCAAGAATATGATCTAAACGTGTTTGACATCAACATCCCGATGAAGAAAACAAGCTTGCGTCACGATTTCCGACTGATTTGCAGGATTGCACGGGACGAGCACGATTCAAATGTCAATGATGCCGGTCCGTCAATCCGTTCTAGAATGGGATTGACAGAACCACGCTGGAATCTCCTGTTAAACGAAGGTGAGAAAGAGCATCGTCTATGGAGTGGAAACCGCTTGACAGAGCATGGTTTGAGGTGCGCAGAAGACGGGCTCATACTTGAGAACGAGGACGGCGTTCATCGCTTCTGGGTTGTCGATGCACCGCAACCCATCGGCTTGCGAATATTGCATTGCGAGGCTTGGGAAGATCTACAAATCAACAAAGACTCAACCCCACCGAAAGAGTCGGACACAGATATCCTGAAGCGCCTTCGTCAACACAACCTTCAGTACGATTCGATCGTGAATGAAAATCTGAAGATTCGATATGATCCACCTCCTTGGTACAAGAGGATCATGAAGAGCTCGCCAACCGTATTGGAAAATAAGCACCACCTCTCTTCTGTGAAGGTCTTTGCTACCTATGAAACAGGTATGCACCACCTTCGATACACTCTCTCTGGCAAGATAAGGGGCATCAGAATGAAGGAAGGTAGTGCAGATTTGAATTCCAACCATGTCTCCGCAATCAAATCTGGAGAAATTAGATTCGATCATGTCGAATTAGATACTAAGCAAGCTATGGATTCTAGAACTTTGACAAAGGAACTAGATACCCTGTTACAACCACTTCTTGCAGAAGGTCAATCATGGATTCCTGAATCACAATCCATCACAACCACCCACGATGCGCTGAGGTCAGGAGAATCTCAAAGCATGCAAACTTCTCTTTCAATCTCAAATCTCTCAGCGAGTAATCTCGACTCTTGGGGAAAATGTGAATTGGATGAGGTACTTTTGCAACCTGTGAACATTGATGAAGCAAGGAAGTGGATTGCAGAGTTGTATTGGGCCGAAGACCGTGGCTACCTGCCTTCTAATTCCGTGGAGCACGCTCTGTCTGAGATGGTTAAGGCCTCGGCTTTCATCAATCTGACTCTTGATGACCTGATTGGTGTTCCCGCTTCAGATTGGCTCTCATCAAGTGAATTCGCTCCCTTGGGGTCATCATGGTTCTTCCGAGCCCTTCAAGATCATGGATGGGCATTGGGGGTGCAGTCGTGACCGAAATTATACCCGTGAAAATGTCCAGTATTGAGGATAGGAGTGCTGCAGAAGTCGAATTATGGGTGCCTCAATCCGCATCTAAATTCAACCCACAGAAGTCACTGATTATTTCTAACAAGAGCCAACTCATCCCTCACTTAGAATCCCAGATTGACGCTGCCAAGAATCAGATCTTCATCACTACAGGGATGATTGATGAAACCTTGGCAGATTCACTCGCTGCGGCGATTTCTCGCGGTGTGTCCCTGTATATCCTCATTGAGAAAGGAGGTTTTTCCCAATCAGTTTCAGATTTACCTTCAAATATTCTTGATGGGGCCCTAATTCGCTCTTATGATGGCTCTCTACCATGCTCTCTACTCATCGACGCCGGCCCGAACAAGGGTTCTGGCAGCATTCTTCGTTCCGCAACTCGCCTGAATCGCAGTCTGGATCAACCCACTACCTCTTGGGCCATTTCCTTGAATCCGTCTCAAACCTCGTCATTGGCCGCACAGATGATTGGTAAATTCTGGGATTCAAAAGTTGAATCTGAGAGCCGAAATACGATTCATGCCGACTCTCCACAACATTTCTCCGGTTTCAGGCCTCCTATTGACGCCTCAAACCTGCCTCCAAATTGGTTCTATTCTGATTCCTTAACCCCCCCTGAAGACTTCCTCAAGGAGACGGCATTGTCGAGGGTTGGCATATCCTCTGGGTTGACAGCACGAGAAATGCGAAACAAAAAAGCGGAACACGGAATTGAAACATGGTCGCTTACCTGTAGAGACCAACCAGAAGAAGTCCCTTCCGCAGGCCGTCATTTGATTGGCAACTGTCAGATTAAGGCAATCCTAACCGAGGGTAATCAGGGAATCATTTACGATTTGGTCGCAGATGATACTTCACTCGATTCTTTCTCCTCTGGTTTTCGACTCGATGAATCCCAAACCTCTGATTTAATACATAATCTTGAATCAATAAATGCTGTAAAATATGAATACAAGGCAAAGATTTTGCTTGGCGATTTAAACCCCGAAACAACATACCTATCTATAACAGGTCAGGAATCTAAACTCGTTTTAGAGGAAATGATTGATGCTGGTTCAAATCCTGTCGAAACATTGGATTCAGATTTACTCAACAGATCCGAACCCCATCATTCTAATCGCCCGGACCACAATCCATTATCTCTGAAAATCAATTGGAAATGGGTGAACGTTCCACCATCTACCCCCACTGCAGCGAGCCCAAGTTCGGATGAAAATGCGTATTCAGAACCTATTACGACTGGACTGAAGGCAATCACGAAATTGAGAAAATTTGCAGACGAACAAAAATTCAACCCCGAGGTTAAACGTATCGATAAACTTCCATCTGTTGACGCTGTAAGAGCTATTCGAAATGCAACAGAATTGAAGGATTGGGTTGAAAGTCTCCTCAAAATCCATGATGACATCCAGAAGAAGGTGGACAAGAAACGCGGAGGAGATGATCCAGATGCAATGGAGATTGCGCGGGGTGGCGCAAAAATGGTTAACATCAATCTTCCCGACATCAATAAATTGCCGACCCATGATCTTCCCAAATCGGGTTTGCTTTTCTCACATGCAAAATCAATATACCTCGAGATTGCTGATTGGAACGATCTCAATCAGGGTAAGGCTGAGGCTGAAGAATATGGGGCGACTTTGGTTGCAAAGAAAAATTGGAATTTGTGAGTATATGGCAGAAGAGCGGATTGAGATAATACAACATGACAATTGCTTGCTTGAGATTGTAACGCACGGTTTCAAAGGTGCTTGTTGCGATGAAATTCTGGAATTGCTAAAAAAACACATGCCTGACGAAGATTTCTCGAATGTAAAGTGGACGAGAGAGCATGATGAGCCTTCGACAAGAAGAACCGTTTCAAAATCCAAAAAACAAGTAAGGAGAGGATGAGATGAGTTTTTACTGGCAATGTAATAGTTCGGCAATTTGCTCTCTTTTAGCTCTTGACGAAGCCCTACAACTCACCAAATCAGTTCACTGGGCAAATCGACCCCAATTGCTCGTAACCCTCGATGAACTTCGGATGGCTACTCAGAATGAAAAAGGCAAGAATACACAGCAGAAGATCGAGGATGTAAAACGTCTGACTGCTCTTCTACTCGAATTATCTTCTTCTGCATCTCTTCCAACCCAAATATCCATTGTTTTAGAAGGACGTAATATTACATTGAACCGCAAGGATAATCGATACATGAGTGGCGTAATTTCAGGTAGTCAAAACACAGTTAATCAACTGCAAAAGGTTGCAAATGAAGCAATGAATGAATTGAGTGAAAAGTATCGTGAAGCATTACAGGCTGCCAAATCTCAAATTTCTTACCAAGAGCAACTTCTAGAAGAATATTCTGACACACTCTCAGCAGAAGAACTTGAAGCCAAGCGGGCACAACTCAATGCTAACCGAAAAGCACTATTGAAAGCGAATGACGAGGAATTAGCAAAGCAACAAGAACAGCTACGGGCTTTTGCGAAAGAGTTCGGTTGCGAAGTCAGGAAACCAGTTATCTTGAACCGCAAGAAGAAATTGGTATTCGTTCGAAATAGATAGAGAGCGATTAACATGCATCTCAGAATTGCTTCAATAGAGGAACAAAGTTCAATCTATGGCCCAGGTCTTCGGTTCGTCATTTGGGTTCAAGGATGCACTCTAGCATGCAAAGGCTGCTGGAATACCCAATTTTGGCCTAGAAAAGGTGGCCACAATCGGACAGTCGCCTCACTCGTCGAGCAGATTGCTATGACAGAAGAGATTGAAGGAATCACAATCCTCGGTGGCGAACCACTAGAACAGGCTGAAGCGGTTCACGAGTTGATTCAGCGAGTCAAGGAAGTGAACTTGAGCGTTTTTCTGTATTCAGGATTTGAGCGACACGAACTCAATGATATCCAAAAGAACTGCGTCAACGCATCCGACATCGTTGTCCTCGGTCGGTACGTCGAAGATAAGCGCGATACGAATCTACGTTGGCGAGGATCTTCAAACCAGATTCTGGAATTTCCTACTGAGCGATATCGTGGAATTCAGTTTGAGGAACGAGGGGAGTGTGAGGTGATTTTTGAGGATGATGGGTCCATCCGCGTTATTGGTTATCCTGATCCCGAATTGATTGCCTTCATCGAATCAATGAATTGATATTGTTCTCTCGGAAACCCTGTTCCGCCCAGTTTTCTTCGGCAAGAGCGGCAAACTCGCACACGCCTTAAATGCTGAAATCAAAGAGGATCCCTGATACAGGTTCAATATCTGGGTACTAACCGATAAAAGAATTTATTACTCCTCTATTCTAGGGACTAAATCCCGCTCCCGAGGAGTGGGACCGTATTAGTAACAAAAAATGAAAATTTTTTGGCTAATGAGTAGAGGGGTTTCCGACAACTCGGATACATGAGTTGTCCGAGGAGGGAACACGCAGTTGCAACATATGCTAGTGAGCTATAACTGCGGAAGGTGCAATGACGAGGAACGCAAACGCTGACAGACCTGGGTGACATAGTAATACAAAATCTTCACCGAGATAGAAACCCGACAGAGTCGGAGGACGAAACAACCCCAGAAGACGTTATAACCATGGGAAATCTGCTAGCAAGAAAGTAGACAATGAAGTGTAGTCAGTAAATCTATGGATGGAGTCCCGCAAATGAAACGCGGGGACTGCCGCAATGAGACCGACGAAGTGTCCGTCGCCAGAATGAGCGGCTGAGAGACATCTATCGAATGCGGCGAAGCGGAGCCTAACCGGGCTGCCCTATTACCTGCTTCGGTACTCGAAATGGAAGACCAATTCGGTTTCGTTCGCAACGCACGCCCCCACTCTTTCTAGTTCCAATCAGTGGAACCTAGAAGAGGTAGTCAAAATCAACCAACTCTTTCGATTTTTATTGGTCTAACTCTTGTTTTACCTGCTTTGGTTTTAGGCTTGCCTTGAAGGACGATTTTTGTCATTCTTCTCATGTGCCCATCTGGACACATCTTGACGATAGTTTCCTTTTCAAGTAATTTCCATTTGCATTTTGTCTTGGCGTACTTGTCATAGATTGGGAAAAATCCCTCTCTCCTGAGTCGCCGAGTTGAGTAACTCCTCCCTATCTCCAATTCATTCATAATCAGTCTCTCTCTAGTCCAACCAGGCCGAGCCGGATAAGGAAGTTATCAATGGACTGTGAATAAATTCATCGATTCAATGATTCAATCAACCAAACGAAGCGAAGGTCCACTAGTGACTTCGATATACGAACCACCTGAACTAACCAGTCTCTCTTTCAACCGTCTATCCACAGTCAATACGGGCCAACCGGATTCAACTGAAAGCTCAACCAACATATCGTCAGTATGTTTGATTCCTTCAATATCAGACATTCTCTCAGATTTCTGCTCAAGCAAATCCAGTAAGAGTCCTCCACGAGTCTTGGATAGATTATCCAACTCTTTTGCTACAGAATCCAGAACCAATAATCTCGGTGCACCTGCAACAGAAGCCATTGCCACATCAAGATTCAATCTAGCATCAACTAATGCTGCCCAACCACAAGCGTCGATGAGGACGCTGGACATCACTTCACCCCGTGATGGTTCCATGGCCGATTAGTCGCCATCGTGTTCCTATTCTTCGAGACAAAGTGATTCGACTTCCCTCAAGTGCACAAATTGGCAAACGTAGGCGCAGTGTGCACTTTTTGCCTTTAATTGCAGTGACTTGGCCAACGCTTGTAGCGGTTGCAGAGTTGACCATTAGCATCTCATTTGGCTGCAGTGGCCTGACTTTCTCAGGCTCATCATTACCGCTTGCTACCATGTGTTCTAACAAGTCTAGGTCAAGATTGAACTCTTCCCAAATCGGTGGTAGTTCACCTTCGCGAGCCATTACTTGTCCAGATAGGTCGTCAGCTTTGGTGACGTTAGGGTCCATCGGAGTAGCAACTCCACATAGTCCACCAGCGTGAATTGTCTCTAGGTCTAGGCCGCCACCTTGTACTGATTCGATAACGGTCTTGATTGGCTCCCATCGGGTTTTGCTTCCCTCTTGGATTCGGCGACCTGGGGCGATTAGGATGTCATCTCCAACTGAGAATTGTCCTTTGACAACCGAACCGCCAATTATTCCTCCTCGGAGCTTTTCTGGCCTCGAGCCAGGGCGATTGATATCGAAAGATCTTGCAACATACATCAGTGCCTCCTTTTCTTTGCCATGGTCTGGAGTTGGGATAATGTCCTCAATTGCCTGAATTAGAATATCGAGGTTCACATCGTGATGTGCAGATATAGGAATGACTGGTGCATTCTCGGCAATTGTTCCCTTGACGAATTCCTTGATTTCATTGTGAGACTCAATCGCTCTTTCTTTCGTCACGATATCGATTTTATTTTGAACGATTACAATGTTCTCAATTCCTGCAATCTGTAGTGCCGCTAAGTGTTCGCGAGTCTGAGGTTGTGGACACTTTTCTGTAGCGGAAATCAGTAGAAGTGCCCCATCCATAATCGATGATCCTGAAATCATCACTGCCATCAGCGTCTCGTGTCCGGGAGCATCGACGAATGATACAACTCTGAGTAGTTCCTTGTCGACATCCTTCTTTCCATCAGGTCGCTTACCTGTAGGGTAATATTCTCCATCCTTGGTCTTGTAGAATGCGGTGTCGGCATAGCCGAGTTTGATACTGATTCCTCGCTTTCTTTCCTCAGAATGGGTATCTGTCCAAACTCCGGAAAGAGCACGGGTTAGAGTTGTCTTACCATGGTCGACGTGTCCGACCATGCCGATGTTGACTACAGGCTGGCTAGGTAATTGACTTGCCAGACTCATCAACTCCTGCCGATTCACTCCTCTTCGTCAGAGGGCGTCTCGGCAGCGGCCTCTTCCTCGAGACCGAAAATCACTGGTAGCGAGCGCTTTCCTGCCTCGACGACCTTCAGATTGATTTGACGTGTATCCTGACTGATGATATTGCCTCGAAGGTTCCTTCTTCGGCGAATTCCGTCATACTTGTAGACGTATTCTTTTGCGTTCTTCTTGACGTATCTCTTGCCCTTGTATCCAACTCCGGGCGATACGAGAACCGACTTTACACCAGCCCCATCTAGGTCTGGGCGCATTGGTCGGCCTGTGACATCTGAGCCACCGGTGATTTGCAACTTGTATCCAGTAAGTGTTTGGTCGCCATCTCCGACGAACATTCCATCGACCGAATCGCCGATTTTCTTACCCAAGAAATGGTTGTAATTTGCACCTGTGATATCCACCGAGTATGCTCGATGATCGACGGCCCCATTAACCACCGCCTTGAACGCCTGTTCTCCTGCCATGATGTCACCTGAACGGCCTCCCGACAGGAGACCCCTATAAGAGCGGTTCGGATTCACCTACGGTGATTCTTAGCCCCTCAAAAATTCTCTCTCAATTCTGCTTTCGATAGTTGCAGGTGCAGTATTATTCATCGTGATGTGTTGAGTTCTACCCCTTCCAACGTTTGTATTGGCTGCCCTAGTTTCGATCAGTCCCTCGGTTTCTAGAGTCTTCAGATGCTTCCAGAAAGTGGTGTAACTTCGCGATTTTACCTCATATTCTTCACAGACTAGTAAGTACAGCTTGTGAGCATCTCCGCTCGATACCTGTTCGGCCTTCTTCAGCCGCCTACAAATTCCTAGCAAAGCCAACTTTTGATGTTGTGATAGATTGTCAACTGAACTCGGTTCCAACGATGCCTTACGCAAGGTGCTAGGTCGTACATCATCGGGTAGAACTTCGCCACGACCATCTTTTTCGGTTCGGCGGATGGCTGCATCTAGCAATTCAATTGCCATTCGCGCATCTCCTGACTCAGAAGCGAATTGGCCGATTTTAGTCAGAGTTTCTTCAGCCACAGAGCCAGTCTTACAGGCCACATCGACTCTCTGTTTGGCGATTCCAGTTAGTGTCTCAGCGTCGTAGGGTCGCATCTCGACAATATTCGATTGCCCCAAGCGTGAGATAATCGCTGGT
>WTHI01000091.1:0-3677 GCA_011523185.1 Methanobacteriota archaeon | reverse complement strand
GCTTTGATAGGTGAAATGTAAATGCACTGAACTGATTTATCCAAACTTCCATCCAATGAGCGACGTACTAAATCGTCAATAATTGAAAGGAATGCAGTCAAAGTTTTTCCAGAACCTGTTGGTGAACATAGCAGCAAATGTTCGCCATTAAGTATCCTAGGAATTGCTAGTTTTTGTGGGTCCGTGAAGTCAGGAAATTTATCCTTGAACCAATTTCGTACGGGTGGAGATAGGCTCTCGAGCAGTTGCTCGGTTTCCCAAGAATCCTCTACATACTCTATTTTGGGCATTACTTCCCCTCACACTATGTCCGTACAGGGGAATAATTCCGTACATGAATACTTCGTTTAGATAAACATACAGTACTACGTACTGAATAAGACAAAATATACTCAAAATTTCATATTTTTGACGGTTTGGTGAAATTTTGAGGGGTAGTTAGTTTAGCCTTCTAAGTCAGTTACTTGCGGATGGCTTGAAAGACAGATGAACACTCCCCACGCTGTTGGATATGTCTGACGAGCGTAGACTAGAGAGGTTGTCCGCGATGCTGAGGCGTCGAGGAGTCGTACTCCCTGCATTCGATATCTATGGTGGAGTTTCCGGGTTAATCGACTACGGACCTGTGGGTGCTGCAATTAGAAGGCGCTTGACTCAGAAATGGGTAGACCATTGGTTGAGCCATGGAGATATTGTAGAAATCGACTCTCCAACAATTACTCCCGAATCTGTACTCGTAGCAAGTGGCCATGTTGGAGAATTCAACGATTTGATGACTGAGTGCAAGGCCTGTGGCTCAATATTTCGCGCTGACCATCTAGTTGAGCATCTACACCCTAATGCAGATTCATTGAACTCTGATGAAATCGATAAGTTACTATCCACCGGAATCGAATGCCCATCCTGTTCCGAATCAGTATGGACCCCTGCTCAACCGATGAATTTGATGTTCTCCACCACTATTGGGGCAATGAGCACTGGAAGAACTGCCTACATGAGGCCTGAAACAGCACAAGGTATGTTCATGCTATACCCAGCATTATACCGCCATTTCCGCCAAAAATTACCTTTTGGTGCAATTCAAACTGGTAAAGGATACAGAAACGAAATCAGCCCTAGACAAGGAATGATTCGTCTACGAGAATTTAACATGGCAGAGCTAGAATATTTCATCGATCCTGAAAATCCCCCAATCGCCGACTTAAATCGTAGAACGGAGATAATTAGCCTAGTTCCTGATCCTGATGGCCCTCATGCAGGAGAGGTTAGGATGAGCTTCGGGGCAGCCCTAGATGCTGGAATCATACGCCATCCAACCGTTGCTTGGTTTTTGGCTAGGACCTGGGATTTCTTAGTAGAAGTCGGAATCAACCCCGCGAAGATGCGATTCCGCCAACACGCTAGTACCGAAATGGCACACTATGCAGATGATTGCTGGGATTGTGAAATTCATGGAGAACATGGTTGGATAGAGTGTGTTGGAATCGCGAACCGAACTTGCCACGACCTAGAAAGTCACGAGTCTCATTCTAAATCCAAGTCGCTTAGGGCTTGGAGGCAATTTGCTGAACCTCGTTCGCAGACCATAGACAGATTAGCACCCAATGGGGCTGTAATCGGACCCACCTTCAGAGGAGACGCTGGCGCGGTAGTTGCTGCTCTAGAGTCTCTTACCGATTTACCTGATTCATTACCATTTGAATTAACACTGGAAAATGGAAGTTCAGTAACCATAGAGGACGGCATGGTAGAAAGAAGAATAGAGACCGTAAATGTCAGTGGGGAATGGTACACACCTCACGTTATTGAGCCTGCATTTGGTATTGACCGAATTATCTGGCACGTCCTCGATCACGCTTACGAAGAATCTGAAAAGGAAGGAGAGGCTTACACATTCCTTAGACTCGCTGAAGGGATTTCTAGTGTTGACTGTGTGGTACTACCATTATTCGACAAAGAAGGAATGCCTGAATTAGCAAGGGAGATTACTTCAGCAATAAATGCACTTCCACATTCTAGAGCAGAGATGGACTCAAGCAAATCGATTGGTCGAAGATACGCACGCGCTGATGAGATTGGAGTGCCTTGGGCATTGACTGTCGACCATACATCCCTGGAAGATGGTAGTGTTACGATTAGGCGGAGAGACGACCAATTACAAGTCCGAGCCTTCGTCGATGAGATTCTAGCTAGAATGACTAACGGAACCATGCAAGAATTGTTCTGAATGAATGCCTGTTCCAGTAGAATAAGGCCACCAATCTTCAAGAGGCTCCATGATAGGATAGGTGTGTGAACGAAGCAGGGGCCATCGAGGACTGGACGGAGAAATATCGTCCAACCAGTATGTCTCAGATGGAAGGTAATGATTCCCAACTTCGTATGATTGCTCAATGGTTGGACAGATGGTCAACAGGAAAGATACCTGACAAACGTGGATTACTTCTTGTTGGCCCACCAGGAGTTGGAAAGACTACTCTTGCCAAGGCGGTCGCAAAAGAGCGAGGCTGGTCGATTATTGAATTGAATGCCTCAGAAGAGAGGAATGCAGCAGCCATTCGAAGAGCTGCGACACGAGGAAGTCAGCACATCTCACTATCTGCATTTTCTGCTGGAGGAGATGTTGGTGAGAAAACGGTAGTTTTACTAGATGAAGTCGACCACTTATCTGGTGGCTTCGCTCAAGTCTCTGAAGATAAAATCGACAAAATCCTCTCACCTGAGGAGGAAGAAAATGCTACCATCAAAGGAGATTCAGGTGGTAAGGCTGAACTCCTAAATTTGCTCAAAATTACCGAACAACCTGTGATACTGACTTGTAACGATGCCATGAGATTGTGGGGCTCTGGAAGGCAATGGCGCCGGAATAGAGACCGAGTGATGCGATTGGCAGAAAATATCCAATTCAAGCGAGTTGGAAAACTGCATATGAGAAGGATTGCACATAGGGTCTTGGATGGTGAGCAACTATCCATGGATCCTGAAGCAGTAGAGGCACTTATCGAAAACAACCCGGGAGATTTACGAGCATTAGTTCGAGATTTGCAAGCTGCGGCTGCAATAGGCGGGGAACACATCGCTCTAGAGGATGTTAGAGCATTAGCCGAGGTTGCGGAGAGAGATTCACAAATCGATGTGTTCAGAGCGCTTCGAGAAGTATATGCTGCAAATAATGGGTATGAAGCGAATCAATTGCTAATGAATTCGGACAAGGACCCTGATGAGATGTTAGCATGGTTTGTCTGGAATAACCAATCGGTTTTCGATACTAGAGAATTATCTGAAATTTCCAAAGCGATGGTGCTTGCTGATCGTGCCTTGGCGACCAAGTTTACCAATAGAGCATATCGTTCGTGGTATTGGGGCTCTTCTCTTTCATCCCAAGCAGCAGTATCTGCAAAAAGAGAAGATTCTGCTTCTGACCCTTTCCTAACTTATCCTAACTTCCTAAGAAGAGGGGGAGAGGCATGGAGAACCTCTGGTGTTGTAGCATCTCTAGCAGAACAGTCAGGAGCGAGTAAAGCGGCTGTTAGAGAAGACCTCTGGCCCAATCTCCTAGCAGTTCACGATGAATCTCTTGGTGGGAATCCAGAGGACTTTTCTTTGGCTATGAGTTTAGGATTGAGTGGCGAAGATCACCTATCTTTGCACGGGATTCCTAAATCAAGAAGGGAGGC
>WTHI01000107.1:0-3736 GCA_011523185.1 Methanobacteriota archaeon | reverse complement strand
GGACCGGTTGAAGCCCTACCTCTAATCCGCAGAATTTCTGCTGAAGCCTACAAGAATGAAGCCGGAGTTGTATCTACAATTTTGAGTGATGATGAGTTACAACTCACCCGCTATGAGCACGCTACCGATGAGAGTCTTGACCGCGCTCCTGACTGGATGTTCAAGGCCATGGGAGAGGCCTACAATGACAACACTGCAAGGCTGGCTGTATCAGCCGCTAACCCTCTGCTTTTGGCTGAGCAAGACCCTGCACGAGTCGCTAGAGCAGGAAAGTCGATGTCGATGGCCGCTAAGCCAGCGATGGAGCCAATTACTAATTTCGTAACCAATTGGAATATCGTATCTTACCCTGGTCTTGCATGGGCTAAGCAAGTCTTCCCTGACAAGAGTGATGATGAGGCAGTAGCCGCTCTGGCAGAAGCCATTTTCTCAATTTCAAGAGTTGATAATGACGACCCAATCGCTGCATGGAAAGAACACCAAGCCACATTGACAGCGCGCCAAACTTGGATGAATGAACAGAACTTCCATTCTCTGCATTACACAGCACCGGGCACCGACCTAGTGCTCGGCCTGGCTGATGGTCACGCATGGAAAGGTGGGGCGAGCACATCACGAAATGGAATTACTTGCACTCCAAATATTCCCACTGAGGAAGTCTTCACAACTCCTCATGCCGATCGTGTAAACGGTACAGTTCGTGCTTCAAAGCCACTAGTTCACAGAGGCACACTAATCGATGGAATCGAAGTTCGATTTGAGGAAGGAAAGATTGTCGAGGCTAAGGCAGATATTGGCGAGGAAGTCTTCCTACAATTGATTGACACTGATGAAGGAGCAAGAAAACTCGGAGAGGTTGCCTTGGTACCTCACTCATCTCCAATCAGTGCATCTGGACTTCTATTCTACAATACTCTCTATGATGAGAATGCATCCTGTCACATTGCATTGGGACAGTGCTACTCAAAGTGCTTCAAGGGAGATATCGGTAAGGACCCAGAAGCGGTTGTTGCTGCTGGTGGGAATTCTTCCAACATTCACGTTGACTGGATGATTGGTTCAGGAGAATTAGACATTGATGGAATCACCCAAGGTGGAGATAGAGTTCCAGTCATGCGTAGTGGCGAATGGGCCTACGAGTGATTTGAATGAGTTTTTCAAGAAAATTTTTCGGTAGCGGACCTGACCTCTCCGAATTAAAATAAATATTTATCCACGTAATAAAACCCACAAAAATCAAACTTGGGGATTGAGGTGAAAAAGGTTGGATTTAGACTAATAACTCTCTGATAACCCTCTGACTCGTGTGCGACTCAATGGGTACTGTTTTATTCTGAGAATTACTGTTCTGCTCCGATTTCAATTCCAGTCAGCGCCTCAATTCCTAATTCTGTGATGAATAGTGAGACCTTCAATCCGGAACGCTTTCTCTCAACCATCTCCCAATTTATTAAAGAGCGAATGTGATATGAGAATACTTGAGGGGAGACTCCCATTTCCTTGGCCATTTGAGAGCCACTAGGTCCTGCCAAATCCATGAGCTCAGATTGATTTAGATGCATCAGAATCGAACGCTTTACCGAGTTCTTGCTGAAGTTGATATCCAGAAGTGGGCTGGAGAATGACTCGCCCGTTGGTATTGAATCCGCGAAGAATATCAGAAGCCTCCCCTCTCTCCGTGACCAAATACGACCTTCCTTCTCCAATCTATCGAGGTGATATGTAGCTTGGTTGTTGCCCAAATCTGAAAGGCGCGTTAGAGCCGATAGGTGAATCCCCGGGTTGCTTTCGATATATCCGTAAAGACGTCCTCTCTGAAACTCTCCGTCTTTGGTTTTGCGAACTATCCCGAACATCAGGGGAAGACTCAACCACATTTTCCTTGATGCTGACCATCTCAATGGTTCGACGGAATATACCGTTCCAGCAGCCAGAATTGTCGCCGATCCACCTACTGCAATCTGAATTGTGGCTGGATTGAGAACGACCTCCTGCGGGTTTGCCTCGAATATGGGCGGAAGGGGGATGGATAGCACTTCGCACCTCCCGTCCCCATTCGAATCCAGAGGGACGCTGTTGTTGTCTATCGGTGAGGATTCACAGAGAATTTCATCCATATCACTCCAACCATCCTCATCCGTATCCTTGTCGAGTGAGTCACAGACCCCGTCACCATCCAAGTCTTCTGGGACAGAATCTACGATCAATGGGTCAGAGCCACAAATTTGCTCTATATTATCCCACCAGCCATCGTTGTCATCATCTGCGTCAAGATAATCGCAGATTCCAGATAAATCGGTATCTCGTGGAACATCCAGCGAGTTCAGGGGGTCGGTCCCACAGGACTCTTCGTGGTAATCTGTCCAACCATCCCCATCACTATCCCCGTCTTCTGCTGAGACATCGAGGCTCGCCACACTCAGCAACAGTGCCAAAGTGATTAGAAGTGGGGATAGGCGGCCCATGTTACCTTCTCACGTGATTGTTCAGAGGTTATTAGCACAGGTGTTTCCGACTGTAGATGCAGGTGTTCCATCCGGGCAGATTGCATTGGTCCATGTTACACCCGTAATATCCGCAGGTCCGTATGATGGGTTTAGGTAAGCAAGCCTCGCACCAGTCAGGTCAGCACCAGTCAGGTCAGCATACCTTAGATCCAGGTCATACATCCACGCATTTGTTAGATCGGCACCTGAAAGGTTGACACTCATCCAGTTACTGCCACCGTAGATGAACGCGCCCGATAGGTTGGCACCGGACAAATCGCTCCACCTGAATTCTGTGTTGACTAGACTACTCCCCACGAATTTTGCATCGATGAAATCACTCTGCCTCCATATTCCATTGTACATTGAGGCACCAGAGAAATCGGTACGATGGAATGTGGCAAAAACACCGTCTGCACCTGCTAGATTAGCGTTGACGAAGCTAGCGTCTGAAAAGTTGGAATAAGTCAAACTAGCATTCTCCAAGATTGCGAAATCGAAAATTGGGGGGTCCATCTGTGGCCCCAAACCATTATTGAAATTGAATAGTTGAGCACCTCGGAAATCTAGGTAGGAAAAGTCGTTTATTGCCCTGGTTTTGTTCAACCTGCTCTCAAGGTCTACAATCGATGCTTGCAGACTCGATTGAAGTGATTGTAGAGATTGTTGCAATGAGGCGATTTGAGAACCGTAGTCCCCATCGGTTGTGTTCTCGTTTTCCAACTCATCAACAATCAGTGAAATCTGATCGATTGAGTCTTGGCTACTCTGCAAGTTGTTTTGTAGAGTGTTCAATGAGGCGAGCAGATTGTCTATGGAAGCCGCATTTGTTGCATTGATTTCCTCCAAGGATTGACTGTTCACAACCGCCGCTGCCTCAATGGCTGCCAGATAGCTCGATTCTAAATCCGCCAATGACTCCTGGTAATCATCCTCCAGTTCCTGGATCGCTTGCATATTTGCGGACTCTATCTGTGAAATTGAAGCCAACAAATCTGAATTTGTTTGCTCCTGTTCCGCCAATACAAGTGTCAATTCTAGTTGTGACTCTTCTAAATCGGCGATTCTAGAGTCTTGCTCGGCGCTCCTGTCTTCATCAGTAGTTACACACCCGGCTAGGCTGGATGTGAAAAATAGCAATACAAGTGTAGATGCCATATTCTTCATGGTCATCCAAACTAGACAATGGGCATAAGCAAATTGGGTCGTTTTCTTGATTCAGAACATTCTACTACATCACACGCTACCCT
>WTHI01000102.1:0-3738 GCA_011523185.1 Methanobacteriota archaeon | reverse complement strand
ATTTAGTTCGAGAACCACAAGTCATTCCTTGGTTCAAACAAGTCCAGAGTGATGATGAATCAGGATGCTCAGTTTGGAGTGTGCACGAATGGCAAGAAAACTCTGAGAAGTCAAAAACCGAATTAGAGTGGATAGGGGATCTAAGGGATTTGGAAAATTCTAATTCATCAATCCCCAACTATATCCGAGGTCTAAGAAATGATGGTGAAAGCCTTGAGGCATGTGCAAGAAGGTTGGCGAATTAGGTTCGATAATGATTGATTTATGGAGTTGATATTTTGGCTTGGAAATTCGCAATTAAATCATCAAAGTTGAAACCGGGTAAGAAGAAAATGCTGACCGTTGGAAAAAAGATGATTATGGTCGGTCAATTTGACGAAGGTGATGGGTACTATGCTACGGAAGCTCTCTGTAGACATATGAGATGGCCCCTTGCCTATGGTGGTAAGGTGAAGGATGATTGTATTACATGTCCACTACACCAAACAACTCACAATATCGAAACTGGTGAAATGATTGAATGGTCCCCTTTTCCATTATTCCCCCCTTATGGGAAAATGGTCGGAAAATTTAGCAAACAGAAGGACTTGAAAATCTATGAAACCAGAGTGAAGGATGGTAACCTAGAAGTGAATATTTCTTAGACAAAGAATTCTCTAATTCTTTTCTAGTGGGAGTTATTTACTTGTCTGGATTAGGAGCACCATGCCTCCAATTAATGTCTTATTTATTTGGGATGTTGAAATAAATCTACGTAATCATTTTTCGAGTCAACTAGCCATAGGGAAATTCAATCTGATTTTTCCCGATGACCTCTCCGACCAGAATTTGATTCAACTTTCGAAAAATGCAGATGTGATTGTTGGATGGAGGCCGAAAAAAGAATTATTGTTATCCGCTGAAAAATTGCAACTTCTAATCAACCCAGGTGCAGGAGTGCAACATTTGAGAGAACTTCTTTTGGAAACTGAAGTTAGAAATAAGAAATTTACATTAGTAAATGGACATGGAAATTCAATAGCTACTGCAGAAGGGGCAGTAGCCCTTCTTCTTGCTTACATGAACAGAGTGGTCCCACACCACAATTGGATGACAGAAGGAAAATGGAGGTTGGGTGATCAAGAATCAAAATCGATGATTCTTTCTGGTAGATCAGTTGGTTTTCTCGGATATGGCCACGTGGCAAAAAATGTCACGAAAATGTTGACTGGGTTTGATTTGAAATTTCACGCTCTGAAAAGAAATTTTGACACCCGAGAAATCGATGGAGTACGATTTTACAAAGATTCCGAAATCGAATCGTTTTTCCAGAACATAGATATCTTGATCGAAACTCTTCCCAGCACTCCCGGAACCCTTGATTTCGTTGGAATAAAATTTCTTGAATTATTAGGAGAAAATGGAATAGTTGTACACGTAGGGAGGGGTGATACGATAAACGAAGAAGCGCTTTTTGAGGTATTAAAGACAAAGAAAATCGAGGGAGCAGCAATAGATGTATGGTATGATTATGATCCAAATGAAGGTAAGGATAACAAGAGATATCCGTACAATTTCCCTTTCCATGAGTTAGACAACGTACTGCTTAGCCCCCATAGATGTGCGTCGCCATTTGACGATCTAGAAAGATGGCATGATGTTATCCAAAATCTGAAAATATTCGCCAGTGGAAGCAGTGACTTGCTAAACATAGTGAACATCGAACAGGGTTACTAAATTGGCAATTTCTGGCATTCTGGACAAAAGTCCAATCTTCTGTTGGCAACCCTAGTTCTTACAATTTCAGTTCCGCAATAATGACACGGTAACTCGTTTCTACAAAATGCAGAGTGACGATAAGAACGTCTAGGCTCCCCTCTTTCTTTTCCTGCCATTGCAACATCTTCAGGCACTGTGAGGCCTCCAGTTTCGTAGGAAAGTGCACTAAGAGATTTTGTCTTCTCGGCCCAGTGTTGAACTTTGTCAGAGGAAAGATGCCTTGGTTTAGCGCTGGGATGAACGCCTGACTGATGGAGGATTTCGCTTCTTAGATAGTTCCCTAGACCAGCGATGAATGACTGATCTAGCATTAGTGAGGCTGCATTTCTGTTTCGAAATTTCTTACTATTCAAACGTTCAAAGATGACCGATGAAGTGCAAGAATCATCCAAAATATCAGGCCCAAGTTTGGCTATGAATGGATGATCCTCCTCCGCCGAGGTGGGAATGATTTCTACATCAGTCGCTGACCATAGCCTAACTGCGAATTTATCGGTAAGGAATTCAATTCTTAGTGATCTATTCCATTTCATTTCCGTCGAACGACGATTTACTGTCCAGCGACCATACAGCTGATTGTGGGAATACATGCTCAATCCGCTATCAAATCGAGTCAGCATGGCTTTGCCGCGTGTTGTTACAGACTCGACCTGAGATTTCCCAAGAATTTCTTGATATTCTAAAATGGGGGGGTAGATAATATTCACAGATTCTATTTGCTTATCGACTAACTTCTTCGAAATTCTGTCGGCTGCCCTCCGAATCTCTGGTCCCTCGGGCATAGGCGATGATGTTTGTGAGATATACAAAAGGTGTATTTTATCCTGAAGATACAAAAATTAAATTTTTTTCTGGATTTTTATTTGTCCTAGATTGTTCAAACATTTTTCCACAAATATCTTGTGATCAATCTTTTTTGCTAAATTCATACATTCGATATAGCAATCGACTGCTTTTTCCAATTCCCCTTTTTCAGATAAATTATAGGCTATGTTGAACATTAGAGTGATTCTTTCTTTTGAAGTCTAATCTAAATCGTAATTTTGTATAATCACCAGTTGCAAATGAACAAGAACCTAGGTTGATTAAACTACCACACCAACCCGAGTATAACTCATTTTCAATACAAATCGAAAGTGAAGGATGGGGACATCGAAGTCAATATTCCCGAATCATAGATTTGGAGATGCCGAGAAAAAGTATTTCTTCGAATTCCCTCTGATATATTCATGTCAAGTAAGACAGTATCGAACAAATCGGGAATTTTTGCCCTTATTGCATTGTTCGTAGGACAAGGAATCCTAGTTGGTTTCATTGTTATCATCCTTGGCATAACTAAAGCGATAGATCCTTTCGTACTAACCTCGTATGAATATGGATTGGTAATAGAAGGCGTGATACTCACTGCTTTTGGCATCGTAGGAGGTATCACAACCCCTCTATGGCTTGGTCTAATCATCAAAGACCCAATTAAGTTCAATATCTATGACGACTATATTGAGGCGGTTCTACCAGGAGGTCTAATCTCCAAATCTCCTAGCTTTATTGAAAGACATCCTAGAGAAGGGATAACAAGCATCGAGTTAAACGAAATAGTGAGGACTAACGATGAAGGCCAGGATACTATCACCTACAATGGCGTACTAATAGGAAGCGAGGGCGAAAATATAGGGACACTAAGGGGGATTTCTAGCACAGGGGTCGCTGAGGAAATTGCAGAGATTATCAAAGTCGAATTATCTAGGAATTTCGATTAATTATACCCGAATCATTGGGTGCCGTTTGATTTAGGGGTGTACTAGGAAGGCTGCACCAAGAACAATATAGGTTCCAAGCAACAATGCCCCTTCTAACCAATTCGATTTACCATCGGCTGCAATAACATTGACAATCAGTACCGAAAGGAAAGCCGCTACGGTTTCTAACATTCCGAATTCAAAGGTTAGTGGCACATTCATCGCCCAAGCAACGAGAATCATT
>WTHI01000083.1:0-3762 GCA_011523185.1 Methanobacteriota archaeon | reverse complement strand
CCTTTTCCAACAAACGGAATCGCATCATCCATCAACAAAACACGAGGTACGCCCGGATGGTCCAACTCGCTCGATGTTACACCCTCGTCAAATCTAGGCGGCGAAGTAGGATTCAATTGATGTAATCTTTCTGCGCCAGCCAAAGTTAGGGAGAGAGCACCATCTTGCAAACGAGGGGATAAGCAATGTACTCCTTCAAAGTTGATGTTCACCATACGGTCAGTACGAGACCGACGAACGGTCATTTTCTTGGTAAATTCACAAGAATCGGTGGGTGCCACCCCACAAAATAAGGATAATTTGTCGACGATTGTACAGCGGTCAATCCAGTCACGGATTTTGGTTCGATATTCACCGCCTGATTCTTCCTCCGGATCAGGTTGACAAACATGGATATCCAGAGGTAAATCCGTAACACCAAGGTCTTCCAACCAAGCATCGATTTCATCCTCATCAAGAATCATATTCCAGAGATCTTCTGGACACTCGACATGACACCATGGTGATACATCTTCAAGGGAGAATGGGATTAGGCCAACAGGAGTTGAAATTAGTATGATTGAACGTGGTTCTTCCTCTAGTGCTGAAATCGCTGAACCTAATGCAGAATCGCGCCATGGAGGCGCTGCTCCAGATAGAATTACTACTCTTTCAGCATTATCATTTGAGCCATCCCACCAAGAACCTGGGCGTCTCCATCTCATAGCCAATAAGGCATTCAAATGAAGTAGATGTGGACGGCTATCAATATCGTCGGAAAATTGCTCTGCAGAACCTCTGACCGGGTTGGTAGAGGCTATCGTTCTGAGAGCGCTTTCAGCAACAGGCCCTTCTTCTGTTTCTTGCAATTGCTCTAGGACCCATTCGAAGGCCTCTCGAAGTCTAGAATTTGCATGACTTCGTTGCTCAGCCAATTGCCAAATTGTTCCGTTTCTTACAGCCTCTCTACATCTCGCTAGTTCTGCTTGAGTCACCTCTAGGTTGTGGTGAGCCAAGAGGGTTGAACGCTCATCCCTTTCCATCTCACGAACTTCATTTGGAGTGTATGGAAATAGTGCTGAAGAACTATGAGGCCATTCAGTCAAATCTCCCAATTTGACTGTTCCATTTGGAGTCAATAATCTATCATCTCTGGCAAATAAAGCGTAGGCAGCGGAATCGAAGAGGTCTACACCTAGAGCAATGCACATTGGGAATAGAATTGGATGGCCGCAACCAAACATGTGAATCGGTCGATTTGGTGGAATTGTAGACCGAGCAGAAAGAAGGATGCGAAATAATTCAAGATACCTTTGTTTTTCCATTAGAGGCACTATACCCCCAATTGGGTGTACTGCGAAGCCTCTATGCTCTCCTGAAACTTCTCCCATTAAAGCCCCGGCTTGAGCCCTAAGGTCATCGTGAAGACCCCCTTGAACAGGTCCATTCAGGAGCATATCTTCCCCAGCGGTATTCAGTGAAATCAATGCACGATTTGCTGTTTCCTCTACCGCTTGCTCAAGTTCTTCTCGCGACATATCGGGTCGGCCAAATACATCTAACATCGTACCGATATCTACTCCGATTTTCTTTTGAAAATCGACTATCTCTTCGACACCAACCTCTACATCACCATAAACATAGGATTGGAAAGTTCCAGAATCTGTTACAATCACTCCTGGGAAATCCAGCAAGGAATGTATGCCATTTTCGAGTGCAGGTTCACGCAACTTGTCGTGTTTCCAAGTAACGTAGGAGTTCGTAATTAGGCCATTCACTCGATATTTTTCCCACATCTCTCGGGGTTCAATGGTACGAATATTGGGGTTGATCACAGGTAGTAACATTGGAGTTTCTAGAATCCCGTGTCTTGTGAATAACTTACCCAGCCTAGCGGACCCATCCCTTACAGTAACCTCGAACTTACCGAGGTCCTGATCACGACAGGGTTCTGGATCTGGCCGCTTACTCACAACCCTGCTGCGAAGCGCTTCGGTCATCAATCCTCGCTCGCGCGAGAGATGACGGTAAGTTGCACTTGACCATTCTCAAGACTCATTTCAACCGAGTCGCCATCATTGATTGCCAGAGTCGGGTCATCATCAAATCCATGGGCATAAGGAAGGGCCAAGAGGCTAGCAGCTGGAAGAGTAAGTGGACAAACGTCTCGATTGATAATTCCCTTCGGACCTTTACCTGTGTAAATCAAACCCATGAGTACGAATGGAGCAACTGTGGAGCCAGAACCTTTCGGATAAATTAGAATTGTATCTTCAATTGGAACACCATCCAGAGGGTGTCCTGGTTCTTCGATTACACCAGAATCCCTATTGACATATCCCAGATACGTGATTGGGACATCAGTAACCATTGCTTTCCCGGTAATTTTCCAGTTTGTTTGGCTAGGAAGGCCATTTCCATAGAGAGTTACCGAACCAGTTTGATGAGTTTTATTTGAGGCCAGAGGTTTTGCTTTCTTTCCATCCAATACAGGTCTTGGGCCTTCAGACAATGTTGGATTGAACGCATGAGCGACACACTCTTGGATTGGTGCGACACTTGTTGGTAAACGATTCAAACCACTCTTGAGATAATGTTCTGCTTTCAGTGAATTTGTAAGTATGTGATTGTATTTTGAGCGATTGTAAGGAGTAACCTCCGGGCAGGTATCTTTCAGAACTAAGGCGCCTGCTTCCTCTAACAAATCTACAGTTCCATCGGCTTGCAGCAATTCGTAATTGTAGCCACTTGTGAAAACCCAAAGACGACTATCTTGGATTTTCTGACCTAATTCCATGTGTGAGCGAACCGCTGCTGCAGTCGCTCTTGCCTCACCAACACTTGCCTGAGGACAACCAATAACTACGAGGTCAACCGTGCCGGTTGGAGCCAACTCAGCATATCTTTCTGCTAGGTCACTTTCAGCAAAGATAAGTTCGCCTTCGAATTGAGATACTTCAGGGGCTTCTACAGTTAGCCCATCAGCCCAGAGCATTGGACAACCATAGTTCGCGGCTGCTGCAGTCAATGCCTTGCGCTCCTCAAATCCTGCATTACTTGGTAAGCCAACTATTCTAGGCATGAATCCCCAAGGAAGATTCCATTCCGGTTTAATCTGCATTCCAATCCAGTCACCTAGTACCGACCAATCAGCAAGATTCTCCATCGAAGCTTCGACTGTGACTAGAATATTCGGGATTCGATTTGATTCGATATGGAGTCCCCATAACGGAGCCCAACCAGTTAGAGCAGTTGCTAGGGCAGATAGCCCAGATTCGCGATTCGTCATTAGAGAAGTATAGGAGTTAGAGTAACAGACTGCATTCGATTCAGCCCAAGAACCAATACCAGATTCCATTTCTACTCCACGATCATATGGGGTACAGGAAAGCGTGGCATCTATTCCTAATTCTGAGTAAGCGTGGATAATTTCGAATTGATATTCAAGGAAATTTTCATGATCGATTCCCATTTCTTCAATCTGTTCTCTATCGCAACCTGCTGAATTCAATGTGGTTGGAATTGACACTGTACCTTCTGGGTCACCGGAGAGGTCAGAAAGGAAGCGCCTCAACCCATGCCCACCAGTAATTACGCTGACACCAGATACGTGGGCATGGGCGCATCGTGTAAATTGGGAAGCACCCGCAGATGCGGCCAAATCTACAACCAATCTTGCAGCCTTTTGCTTAGTAGGGCCATGCTCTGCGTCGAGCATCGATTGTAGTTCAGGAGGTATCTCCACACTTATGCCGCGACGGCGACACTCCTTCAATTCGTTGG
>WTHI01000056.1:0-3850 GCA_011523185.1 Methanobacteriota archaeon | reverse complement strand
CAACATAGACTCTAGTTCCGTCAGCTGTATCCCTGAATCCAGCGCGGAATGAATCGTTGTTAGAGATGAAGACGTCCTGCCTGTCTCCAAATCCACCCATACCGTCATTGTAGAGTGCGGTAATGAAGTGACCCATTGAACTTGCGGAGACGATATCATTGTGATCATCACAGTCAATATCTCCTATCGAAATGAAGGAGGGATCTCTCTGGACAGCATATTGGGTAATGCGGGAGGCGGATACTGATGGAACCAATGATAGCATTGTAGAACTTAACATCAGCATAACCAAGAAAATCGCTACTCGGCCTTCTTTTGATTCAGATTGGGCGTTCTTAGACAGGGACATCATGGCTACGCGGAATTTCATTTCATTATTATGCCTAATGGGACCATGTTTTTCCAACCCCTATGGGGTTGATGGCTAAAATTGGCGAAATTAACTTGCTTCAAGCCAACTTGGATTGGGAGCGTATTGAGTCTCAGCACCACCGTGAATTCGCTCAAGTTTACCGAGCAACCAAAGCCTATCTAAGAACATCTGGAGCTCAATTCCAGAGCGATTGATTCGGTCACTCAGTAGACTCTCTATTGAGCCAACTGAAAGCGAGGTATGGCCATGTTCACGAACCACTAAAGTCATCACAAGTTGAATCCAAGATTCAGCCATTGGATCTCCTGAAATATTATCAGATAGTGGCTCGGGGTCTTCTTCTAATTCTTCTAAAAATAAACTGATTTCTGCAAGGTTAGGTTCGGTTCTTTCAGGGACTCCTAATTCCGATACACCGGCATCTACGTCGAGGTCTCCGACGACTCTTACAATAGAAGGTAATCGACTTGGATCAGGAGGTGGCCCTGGTAGTTCTCTTGCGGCTTTTGAGATTTCAGAGCCTTCAGAAGAATCTGTACTTGAGCCGTGAACTGATTGGGTGTATCCTATGTCTCCTTCGAGGCCTATTCGTTCACGATATAGGTTAACCCAAGACGGTGGACCCTGAATTACAACTTCTACATCATGCTCATTCGAGCGGAATGAAAAGCGGATATTCGCCTCGTCAGTCATGTTACCACCGGTTGGGTTTTCAGATTTCAATTCAAGTCTCTGCCAAATTACGCAAAACGGTCTGAAGGATGCCCCCATTTCGGTAATAGTCGACCTCCACTGGAGTGTCTAATCTTACAATAGCATCGAATTCAATAATATCTCCATTTTCCTTTATCGCTTTCACTCTGATGGTGGATAGTGGAACTAAATCAGCGCTGGCGGGAATATCGAAAGTCTCTGTCCCATCAAGACCCAATGAGTCTGCGTTTTCACCTTCTGGGAAAGTCAATGGTAGTACACCCATTCCAACTAGATTGGAGCGATGAATTCTCTCAAAGGAGGTCGCAATCACAGCCTTCACCCCCAAGAGAAGTGTGCCTTTAGCAGCCCAGTCTCTGCTACTACCTGTTCCGTATTGAGTACCTGCCAATACTACGAGTGGTGTTCCCTCTGCTTGGTACCTCATGCTGGCATCGAATACCGAAGTTACTTCATCCGTTGGAAAATGAGTGGTGAAACCCCCTTCAGTCCCGGGCGCTATATGATTTCGAATACGAACATTGGCGAAGGTTCCTCTCATCATCACCTCATGATTACCACGTCGACTTCCAAATGAGTTGAAGTCTCGAGGTTCGACTCCCTTTGAAATCAGGTATTCGCCTGCTGGCCCATGGTGAGGGAAAGCGCCAGCAGGACTAATGTGGTCTGTAGTGACAGAATCTCCTAACTTGAGGAGAACTTTTGCTCCATGAATAGGTTCAATTGGAGCAGGTTTTGGAAGTATTCCTTCAAAGAAGGAAGGGAGTCGAACATAAGTTGAATCATCTGCCCATGGGTATAGGGCAGATTCTGAACTACTAATCGCGTCCCATCGTGGTTCTTGCAGAACATCTGAATAGCGCTTTCGGAACATTTCCGGGTCGATTGAAGTAGCAATAGTTTGTTTGATCTCGTCGTCACTTGGCCAAATATCGGCTAGCATTACGGGACCATTTGCTCCATTTCCAATCGGCTCTGACTCAAAATCGATATCTAGTGTTCCTGCTATTGCATAAGCAACCACCAAAGGTGGGCTTGCGAGATAATTTGCTTTGACCTTCTGATGTATTCTACCCTCGAAATTTCGATTTCCTGAGAGTACGCTCCCAACAATCAAATCCGCCTCATCAATTGCTGCTTCGATATCAGCGTCTAGAGGACCGGAATTTCCTATACATGTCGTACATCCGTATCCAACCACGCTGAATCCCAGAGAGTCTAGATCTTCGGTAAGTCCAGCGGCATCAAAATACTCGGTCACAACTCTAGAGCCAGGAGCCAAACTTGGCTTTACACTGGGTGCAATTGATAATCCCGCTTCCCTAGCTTTTCGTGCCAATAAACCAGCGGCAATCATTACACTAGGGTTACTTGTGTTTGTACAACTAGTTATTGCGGCGATTACGATATCCCCGTGTTTCAGATCTACTCCTCTAGAGCCGACTGTAGCAGAGGACTCATTCTTGCTTTCATCAATACCATGTCCACTATGTCCAAGAGGTGCATTTAGACTCTTTTTCCAATGATTTTTCATCGTTGAAAGGTCTACCCTGTCCTGTGGTCTTTTCGGACCCGCCAATGCTGGCTCTACAGTCGATAAATCAAGTGATAGGTGGCTTGTAAAGGAGGGAGTGGGGGTTTGTGATGTGTGGAACATTCCTTGAGCAGATAGATATCTTTTGACATCCTCAATATGAGATTCATCCCTGCCTGAAAGTCGCATGTAATCTAGGGTGGTTTCATCGACTGGGAAGAATCCACATGTTGCTCCGTATTCAGGAGCCATGTTAGCAATTGTTGCTCTGTCTGGAAGGCTTAGATTTGCAAGCCCTGAGCCATGGAATTCTACAAACTTTCCAACCACTCCGTGCTCCCTCAACATCTGTACTATTCTGAGTGTCATATCGGTGGCTGTTACTCCAGGTCTGAGCGAGCCGGTTAACTCGAAACCGCAGACTTCTGGAAGAAGCATGTAAATCGGCTGACCTAACATTACTGCCTCAGCCTCAATTCCACCGACACCCCAGCCTAGAACACCAAGGCCATTGATCATGGTTGTGTGACTATCTGTGCCGACTAGAGTGTCGGGTAACCATACACCATTTTCTTCTCTAGCAACACTAGCAATCCACTCTAGATTCACCTGATGAACAATACCGCGGCCAGGTGGTACTGCACGGAAATTATCCAAACTTTGCTGACCCCATTTTAGGAATTCATAGCGCTCCATGTTTCGTTGGTATTCAATCTCCAAATTTCTCTCTCTTGCATCTGGAAACAAACCCGAGACATCTACCTGAACGGAATGGTCGATTACCAAATCCACCGGAACTTGTGGGTTTACTTTCTCAGGATCTCCGCCCAACTCTACCATAGCGTCTCTGAGGGCAGCGATATCAACAACAGCAGGAACTCCTGTGAAGTCCTGTAAGATTACCCTACTCGGTGAGAATGGAATTTCTTCTGGAGTCATTTTGGGAGACCATGATGCAATGCGTTCTACATCTTCACGAGTAACGAGAAAACCATCGCACTTTCGCAGCGCGGCTTCCAGCAATAATCGAATAGTGAAAGGCAAGGAATCAAGGTCACAGAGACCTAATTCTTGCAGGTGGGAAAGTGAGTGAAAGTGGGCTTCATTGCCGTCAGATTTGTTGAATGTTCTCAGCGAATCAAAGCCTTCTGAATCCTTCATTACGACACCCCGCGATTTATTGGGTTAGGGAACCCTCCATCAATGTGACTATTGGAAGTATTCTAACA
>WTHI01000112.1:0-14815 GCA_011523185.1 Methanobacteriota archaeon | reverse complement strand
GTTGATGAGGCTGACTTCCTCAAGACAGATGGATTCCACATATACATGCTGAACGGCCAAAGCCTAGTCATTATGGACGTACCAGAATTTGGTCAAATCGGCCTTTCCTCAGAAATGGAAATCGAGGGCAGCCCACTGCAGATGATGATTGATGGCGATAAACTCGTCATCGCTTCGATGATTTATGCCTGGAACCTTCCAGAAGACCATCCTCTTCGCGACCTTCTGATTGAGGAGGTACAATGGGGCGAAGGAAAGGAGTCCTGGACATACTACCGCACTCAGAACCTAGTGAAGTACACAATTGTCGATATTTCCGACAGAACCGCTCCTGAAGTAGATCGTGAATTGTACATAGAGGGTTACTACCACACCGCACGAATGGTCGATGGTACAGTCCGCTCGGTTACTCACAACTATGCTAACTTCGATGGACTACGATACTGGGTAAACTTACCTAGCGAATATTGGGAAATTGAAAATGAAGAAGATAGAATCGCTGCATGGCAATTCCACCTGCAAGAGACAATCCAGCATAATCAGGATGTAATCAATGGACTAACGCTAGCAGACTTCGCTCCTCAGATGTATGAAATGACAGAGTCTGGCATTGCTTCCCTTCCAATAACATCCGAGGATTGTTCAGAATTCGCAGCCAGTACCGACAGTGTCTCCAAGGGATTCACTTCAATCATCACTTTCCAATTATTGGACTCGGATGTTGAGATGGAAGTTGACCACATAGCTTCGTCTTGGGTACACGTGTATGCCTCCCAAGATATGCTAATTCTCGCAGAACCTGCTAACGATTGGTGGTGGTTCTGGCAGAACACTGATTTTGATGATGCGACAAATATCCACGCCTTCGATATCTCAGATTCGACAACAACCAGCTACCTAGGCTCAGGCCGTGTAGATGGAACCGTCCAAGATCAATTCTCTATGTCTGAATATGATGGTTCAATCAGAATTGCAACTACATCGGACATTTGGGGTCGATGGTGGCTAACTGACGAAGTCGATCCTGAAACCGGAGAACTAGTCTTCAATGGTCCAACCAATGGAGTGACCGTTCTTCAGCACGATGGACAGGTCGGACTCGATGAGGTAGGTAAGGTCGATGGCATCGCTCCAGGTGAGACAATTTGGAGTGCCCGATTCATCGGTGATAGAGGATATCTCGTAACCTTCGAGACCATTGACCCATTGTGGGTAATCGATCTTTCAGACCCAAACAATCCGACAATTCTTGGAGAATTGGAAGTTCCTGGGGTCTCAACTTACATTCATCCTGTGGATGAAAACACTCTGCTCACAATTGGTATTGGACCAGGTGAAGATGGACTAGGATTGGACTGGTCTATGACTCAGATTTCGCTTTTCGACGTTAGCGACCCAACTAACCCAACTCTAGCAGATTCGCTACCCCTGTCTCCGGCTTACACAGACGAGAACTGCGATGATGTTCGAACATGTGGATGGTCATGGTCATGGTCAGAGGCTACCTATGAGCACAAGGCATTCACCTACTGGGCTCCTGAGAACTTGCTTGCAGTTCCTCTTTCCACCTACCGATACACCTACGATGTAGACGGAGGATATGGCTACGAGTATGTCTCTATGCTGAAATTGGTCAACGTGGATGCGGAGAACTTGAGTCTCTCAGAACATGGAGAAGTAGATCACTCTCCATTCTACAACAACGATGATTCTGATGTACATTGGTGGTTCTCTTACTCTACCAACATCCGCAGGTCGATTTTCATGGGCGATTATGTCTACGCGTTCTCAGCTCTTGGAGTAACTATTCACAGCACTTCTGACCTAACCCCAATCCAAGAATTGGATATTCCAGGTCATGTATTGCCTGATTGGTATTACTATGAAGAAGATGATGTAGAAGAATCGGAATCAGAAGGTTCTGATGATGGAGCGGTAGAGTCTGAATCCAATTAGTTGAATTTCAGAACTCTACCAGTACTTCCTGGCTTGGCAATAGGTGTGCCCCTGAGGGGGCCGCCAGCCTCGCGCTTGTGGACAATATTTCCATCAACGATGGTGTACATTGGCCAACCTGTCAATTCCATTCCATCGTATGGTGTCCAACCAACTTTGGTCCATGTATCGGCATCGGTAATTGTTTGGCGATTTTCTAAGTCAACCAAAGTCAAATCGCCGTCATAGCCTTCGATAAGGGAGCCTTTGTTTTTCATACCGTAAACTCTAGCGGGACCGGAGCACATCCACTTTGCTACATCATTGACGCTACACTTACCATTCATCGCATGAGTAAGCATCAATGGCAGAGATGTCTCAACGCCCGGCATACCAGCTGGAGCGTTTGGATAACCGACAGATTTTGCTTCAAGGGTATGAGGAGCATGATCTGTGACGACGCAATCAATCGTGCCATCTTTGAGTCGCTTCCATAGTGTGTCCCGGTCTTCAGTATAGCGAATTGGCGGATTCATAAGGGCTCTAACCCCTAGAGATTCTACATCGTCTTGGTTGAAAGTCAGGTGTTGAGCACAAACCTCAGTGGTGATGAGGTCTCCTTTGTTTTTGTTTAACCAGTCGGCTTCAGTTGCGCTGGTTAGGTGAACTATGTGCAGTCGATGGTCGTGGTCTTTTGCAAGTGCCGCAGCCCTCTTTGTGGCAATGAAAGCACATTCTACATCTCTGCATTCCGCGTGTAATCTGATGTCTGTCTGATTGCCAAATTCTGCGATACGTTGCTGAAGTCTTTCCTCATCTTCTGCGTGGGTTGCGATTATACCACCAGTATTTGCAAAAATATTTTCCAAGTCTTTTTGTTCATGAACAAGTAAGTCCCCTGTGCTACTTCCCATGAATATCTTGATTCCGCAAACTCCGTCCATGCCTTCGATATCTTGTAAATCTCTGACATTATCTCTTGTTGCTCCAGCAAAGAATCCGAAGTGATTTACGGTTTTTGATTCAGCAAGAGCAATTTTAGCCTCTAAAGTAGCCCGATTTGTTGCATTGGGCACATTGTTTGGCATATCCAAGAAAGCAGTCACTCCACCTGCGACTGCTGCTCTACTGCCACTTTGCAAATCTTCCTTGTCGGTATTCCCAGGTTCTCTGAAGTGAACGTGTGGGTCAATTGCACCTGGGAGCAAATGTAGTCCAGTGCCATCGATTAGCAATTCTCCATTTGAGACATCCAAGCCGCCTCCGGTGGCTATTGTTTGGATAGAACCATTGGATACACGAAGGTCTCCTTCTACGATTCTATCTGACAATACTAAGGAGGCATTCTGAATCAGGACATTGCCTTCCATGGTTGGTTCAGATGTTGCCGGAATGCTGGCATCTCAATACTGTTCCCATCTTAGAATCGGAATTATGGCTTCCCGCTCGCTTCAAATAACTGAGGCATCAGCGATGGGGTAGCGAGTTGGAGTAGCCAGGTTATCTCGTCGGGCTCATAACCCGGAGACCGGTGGTTCAAATCCACCACTCGCTACCAAAATTGAATTTCAATTAATGCATTTAATCGTTACAACTAAATGAAAACTGAAAGTGAAAAATAAGGCCACTGCGGACTCATCGTGTTAGCGTTACACTTTCAATTATGCAAAAGGGGTCCTTCTGTTATTCATATACCGTCTAGCCTTGAGGGATGTTGAAGGAAAGGTGAGAAAGATGGCCAAGAAGACCGCAAGTGAAAAGTTAGACGAAGAAGATGGCTCTATTGTGATAGACGCAGATGAAGAACAGGCAACCATAGATGATTTGCCTGGTGTGGGACCAGCTACCGCTGAAAAATTGCGAGAGGCAGGTTTTGAAGAATTACTCGCTATTGCAGTAATGAGTCCAAATGAATTAGCCGAACAAGCCGAATTGGGTGAAGCGGTATCTTCCAAGATTATTCAAGGCGCCAAGAAAATGGCTAACATTGGCGGATTCGTATCCGGAAATAAATTACTAGAACGCCGTAAAGAAGTCCAGAAGTTAACATCTGGATCAGCGGCCCTTGATGAATTGCTAGGAGGGGGATTTGAAACCCAAGCTATAGTTGAGGTATATGGTGAGTTTGGAAGTGGAAAGACACAGATAGGCCACCAATTAGCCGTTAACACAATACTGCCTAGTGAACAAGGAGGATTTGATGGAGAGATTTTCTACATAGATACAGAAGATACGTTCAGGCCCGAAAGAATAGCACAAATGGCAGAAGCTGTAGGTTTAGATCCTAGCGCGGTTCTTGATAGAATACACGTCGCTCGTGCCTACAATTCCGCTCATCAGATGTTGTTAGTAGATGAAATCAAAAAGCTCTCGAAGAATATTGATGTCAAATTAATCATTGTTGACTCACTAACCAGTCACTTCCGCGCAGAATATGTAGGGCGTGGAATGCTCGCTGCAAGACAGCAAAAACTCAACAGACATCTGAAAGAACTCAAGCAGCTATCGGATGTTCACAATGCTCTGGTTTTGGTGACTAACCAAGTTATGTCCAAACCAGACGCAATGTGGGGCGATCCTACAAAGGCTATCGGAGGTCACATTGTTGGACACGCCAGTACTTTCCGTCTCTACCTCAGGAAGTCGAAGGGTGGGCGAAGAATCGCCCGACTCGTCGACAGTCCCAACCTACCTGAGGGAGAGGCTGTGTTCACCGTGACTGCCGAGGGTCTGAGGGATTGATTCCTGAGAGGCCCTCGGGGTCCGAGTGTGAAGTCATGCAGGTAATTCTGCCAATGCTTCATCGATTTCTCCAATGAGATCACTGACGTAGGATTCTGAAAACGATAGTTCTAGTCCGCTGGCTTGAAACAAATCAGTCAGTCCTCGAGTGTAACCCAATGAAAGGCCGGCTTTGTATCTAGCAAGAGCGTCTTCGGTGTCTCTTCGGTGGTATTTCCACATCTGTAGAGCTCCAAGTTGTGCAATTCCGTATTCGACGTAATAGAAGGGAACTCCGAATAAATGCCCCTGGCGTTGCCAAGACACTTTTTGAATATCCTCAAATCCGTCCATATCCACCTTTGGTCCAAACCGTTCTCCGAGTTCTAACCACTTCTCAGCACGCTCTTCTCTAGAGTGATTGGGATTAGCGTAAACCCAATGTTGGAACGCGTCTATTGTAGCCATCCATGGCATAAATGATATGATATCTTCTAGGTGCTTTCGCCTTGCTCTATCCGCATCTTTACTATCGTAGAATTCTTCCCAATGAGGATGGGTTAGAAGTTCCATCGCCATGCTTGCAACTTCAGCGAATTCAATTGGAGAATCCCTTTCATGGATTAGGTCTAAGTGACCCGAATAGAAAGAATGGAAAGCGTGGCCGGCTTCATGAATCATAGTCTCGATATTCCTTTGAGTTCCAGCAGCATTCATGAAAATAAATGGCAATCTGCTTTTTTGCAAGTAATACTGGTATCCGCCTGGGGCCTTCCCCTTTCGACTATCTAAATCCAGGCAATCATTAGCATCTAATTGATCGAAATAATTGCCCAACTCTGCGGACATATTGTGAAAGATACGCGAACATCCATCCACCATATCTTGGACATCATTGAATGGTTGAAGCGGAGGGCGACCTTTCACATCGACACCCATGTCCCATGGCCTTAACGATTCAAGACCTAAATCTTGCATACGTTCCCTATCTGCTCGGTGGCGTAATGGCTGGCAAACAGATTCGATAGATTCGTGAAATTCTAAACAATCTTCGATAGTGTAATCGAATCGATGCATAGAGGCAAACATATACTGTTGAAATCCTTCAAAACCTGCATTTGTGGCCATTTTATGGCGAATTTGGATTAATTCATCGTAGATTTCTGAGACTCTTTCATTATCCTCAAATCGTCTCTCAGAGACGGCTTTCCAAGCAGCCTCTCGAATTGTCCTATCTGTATTCTCTAAGTAAATCGCCATCTGAGCAAAGGTCTTCTGTTCTCCATCAAATTCCACCATTTGTGCCCCACAAATCTCGTTATATTCGGTTACCAATTTTGTAGATTGTGTGCTGAGTGGTATATTC
Source organism: Methanobacteriota archaeon (assembly GCA_011523185.1). Lineage (GTDB taxonomy): Archaea > Thermoplasmatota > Poseidoniia > Poseidoniales > Thalassarchaeaceae > MGIIb-O1. Next base: position 8,793 of record WTHI01000112.1, on the reverse strand, counting down.
TCCTCTCGAAATATTTCGATATCAGTCTTTAGTCCCTTGACCAATATGTCGAACCTCTCTGGCAGTTCATCTACCGATTCGTGTTCAACAAGTCGTCGATTTAGAATATCACTGTACTCGGATAATTTTGGTTGAACATTTTCTACAAATTGCATCCAGGAATTTTGTATTTCCTCATCGTCTGTATGACAAGTCATATCGATGTAAAGTCTCGCTCTAGCTTCCGAAATTACTTCTGATAGACTAGACCTATCGGTGATGAAAGTCTCTAGACAATTTGAGCAACTTAGTTTACGATCTCTTAGGTCATTCATGTAGGGTTCTATTGATTCCCAAGACGAACCGTCCAGATCATCAGGAACAAAACTCATGTTTCTCCCTCAATCTTTCCTAGCTGACATTGGTCCTGTAGGCAAAGGACCGTCTCCTCTACTGTATTTCTGCCTCTTCCACTTTGCCGCAGCCTCTCGGTTTGCGGCTCTAATTTCTTCGACACCTTCGTGCTTTGGATTTTCTTTTTCTATCCAACAGGCTGTGCAATATCTCTTTCCTTCGTGGTCAACAAAATTACCCGGTGTGCATCCTTCATTGCAGACTTTACAGGTTCGGAATCCATGGAATCTCGACATAATCTCAGTTAAACCCTAGAGGCTCCCGTCTATCAGTTTGACCCCAAAGGGGTCAAGTGCTCATGTCTGCCATAGCAGCGTGTAACAGAAATGCGGATTCAAGTTCCAATAAATTAGAATCGGCAAAATTAGAATCATTTCCTAATCTCTGTAGTCCCTCAACGGTTGGCATTGGCCTTTCAGTTACCAAACTTGATTTTAGGTGAAGCATCAAACGATTTGCATCGGCGGTAGCATCATTGAATGTATCTCGAGGAATTTCTAGGGTTTCACCGTCCAGGTTAAACGGGTATTCAGTACCAAATTCTGGAAGGTAGACAATCCAAGCGTTTTCATCGCCTTGCTTTAGACCAGCCCGCTCGAAGGCAATTCGTATTTGGTGAGTGCCGGATATCAGTCGAAGAAATTCTGTGTCAACATTATTGCCAACCATTGAATTTCGCAATTCCCTTCTTCTTAGAGCGTGCCATACAGTCCATAGATGAATCTCGCTAGCAGCAGCGGAATATGAGAGTAATAACCAACGTTCATTTGGCCGCCATTCGTTAAAGATTGAAATTACATTTTGAGGGTCATCCAATGGCTCAGGAAAGTGTATTCCCCAAGCGGGGAACCAAGGCACTCTATGGTCCTGAGCCATGCTTTCCGATGAGGTCTGATTGATGAATTGTTCAGTTCATCTTTGTCGTCTAGTCGATCTAGACGCAGCCTCTACCAAATTATCTACCAAGCGAATACTCCAACCTCTTAGACTTGCCAGTTTGTCTCGGTCTCTTTCCGTTAAAGCAGCCACATCAGAGGCATTCTCAACTCCGAGCAAATCAACCATCTCTCTAGCCCTGGTTCGGCCAATTCCTCTAATCGAAACTAAGCCGAGTAGATCTGATTTACATCCATGACTAATCCTTCTGTGTAATTCACTAACCAAATCGACTAGCACCTTATGTTGTGAGGGGTCCAATTGCCTTAATTCATCATCATCGTTGAGAATTTCTCTCATTGCGTATAGTAGCCATTCTGCCAAATCAACTCGGCTTCGTACATCACCTGGTTGAACGTTCCAATTATTTTCTAGGTCCTCCATTCTGGCTTCATTAATCCAATCTTCAAGTACCAAAACCCCCTTCATTCTACGTTCAATGTCCGCATCCACAGCTTCTGTAAGGAACTCACGTTGGTGAGAATGTATAGCGGTCTGAATTCTCTCGGCTTCTTCCTTTCTCGGCCAAAGCGCAAGGAAATCTGGGGTACAGGCTACCAAGTGAAGCAAACTCATTGGAGATAGTTGGTGTACCTCATCGGTTCCAATCATTATTCTCATGGCCCTTTGCATTCCATCGTGTATCATTTTCCCAGAAATCGGATTGAGATACAGTCTAGCGACACGATTACCAAGAGGAGTGGAAGAATAAGTCATTGAAGCTGGGTCTGGAAGACTCGGCTCACTAGTAATTCTTTGACTTGCCCTTGAGAACCCAAAGATTGCTGGCCCCTTCCTCGGAGAAAGCGTGGTTGTTGATTCAAATTCTGATTTCGAGATCTCTAATCCTGGTACACTTTCCCCAGTCTTTACCCACTCAGGCATTTCATCCTGCCAATCTTCTGTTTCAGATATTGAATTCTCTCTTTCCTTTATTCTCGATAGAACCTCTTCAGATTCGCCTTCCCTAGTAATCATTCCATTTTCAGCCAACCAGCCTATGACATCATCTAGACGCGCTTCCAAACTTTGTTCATTCATGTGGGTAGCAAGGAAGGTTTTCTTGAAAAATCGGGAGATTGAGTCTCTATCTCGTAACCCTCCCGTAGCCATTACTGAGAGAAGATGAGTCAACAGCGAGGGGTCCTCTTCAGCACGAACTGCAGACGGGTTGGCTAATTTTGAAGTGACTTCTTCCGGTTCACTCAGCATATACAATTCAACGATATTTAATTCATCATCTTCATCTTTTGCGAGTATCCATGCATCACCCGAGTCGTCAAATTTAGGCCTTCCAGCTCTGCCTAACATCTGCCGTATTTCCATAACAGGAAGAGGCATTGAACCTCCACCAATCGAACTCCACCTTCGATGATCTCGAATGATTACCCTTCTCGCTGGTAGGTTTACTCCCTGTGCGAGGGTTGGAGTTGCCACAATTGCTAGCAAAATACCCTGTCTAAATGCCTCTTCTACCGTTTTTCTTTGGCTATGAGTTAATCCTGCGTGATGGAATGCAATACCTCCTCTAATGGCCTGTGAAAGTGCCCTACCCATCACCGAGGTATCCTCTCGACGAGTTAATCGCTCAGCGATTTTTTCCCATTCATCAATTAGTTCAGTATCGTACTTAATCGGTCCATCAGAAATCTGTTTTCTAATGTGTTTTGATAACTCTCTAGCTTCTTTCTGGGCCGATGCTCTAGAGTTTACGAATACTAGCATCTGTCCTCCAGTTGAATATGAATCATCTAGGACTGCTTGCAGCCTTTTTGTATTCCTTCCTTCAATCATTCTAGGTTCTGGCCATTCTACATTATCGGGCCCATCTATTCGGTGAATCTTGACATTAAGGCCAGTTAATGTTCCAGAATGAAGTTGTATAGGTCTCCAACTCGATTGGATTAGTTTTGCATCTAACCAATCTGCCATATCTTGTGAATTTCCAACCGTCGCTGAGAGAGCAATGAGTTGGGCTTCTGGTTGGGAGTGGCGGATTCTGGAAAGAAGAACCTCTAATGTGGGCCCTCTGGATATATCATGTAAAAGATGAAACTCATCAGCTACAACTACGCCGATTTTTTCCATTACACCTTCACGAGTTCGTAAAATCGAATCGAGTTTCTCACTCGTGCAAACTAGAATATCCGAATCTTCAATTCCGCTGGTTTCTCCGCTCCTATCTCCTATCGCTATACCGACTCTAAGTCCAACCAAACTCGCTAATTCTTGTAACTCTTCGACTTTCTCTGAGGCCAATGCTTTCAGTGGTACGATATAGAGGCCTCTACTTCCACTTAGATCCGAAATTAGTCGTTGAATCATAGTCAGGTGAGCAACCAATGATTTTCCACTTGCAGTGGGTATAGTTAGCATCAAATTGTTTCCAGCAAGCGCATATGGCAGGGCTTCACGCTGAGGGGGAAAAAGCTCCTCAATACCCCATTCAGACCTAAGGTGTTGGATGATTCTCTCATCCACATCTAGGTCTGCGAGACACACCTCTGGGAGGTCTTCGTCTGCCGGCACATATCGACTTAGAATCCGCCGTTCTAAAGGATACCGAATCCAATCGCTTAACCTAGGTAAAATACAACAAGACACATGATTAACATAAGAGATGCGGGAGTGGCACGGCTTAGTGGATCGTCTTTTGTCTTCAAGTGACAAACTACAGCACCTGCCATCAGAAGGCCCATCGCTAGTGCAGCATATTGTACCAAGGAAGAATACCAAATACCTAAAATCAGTAAAGTTGCGAGACCCAACTTCGTAATTCCAATCACGTAGACAGACCACTTTGGTAATCCATATACTGCAAATTCTTCGACGATATTCTTCGCATTACCTGCTCGGAAATTGGTTTCTAATCTTGGTCTGAATACCCAAACTGCAATTATAACAACTGCAATGGTGATTTGGAGAACGGTCACGAGTTCATCAATCATAACAGCGGAATACTTACTTGGTGTATATACTATTGTTCTCATGATACCCGATACTAATTCCAACGATGATATGCGGGATGTCCTTCTTTAACTGCAACGAATAAACCTTCTCCAACAGCACAGATATTCCCATCAGAAATCAACTCCATCTTGACTTTAGCTCTATCATCGTCCAATTCGATTACCTCACCGGTCACTTGTATTTCATGTCCGAAAGGAGTGGGTCTTCGAAGTTTGATACTATAATTCGCAGTAACTGTACAAGGTGGTTCGGAATCTCCAGATTGATCCATTAAAGCAATTGCAGCGGTCCAATTACCATGACAATCCATCAAAGTTCCAATGATGCCTCCGTTTATCATTCCTGGAAATGCTTGGTGCTCAGGTGAGGGGTCAAATTTCATTTCTAGTCCATTCTCGCTCCGGAATGAGCGTATACGCAGGCCTTCTGAGTTAGCAGGGCCACAACCAAAACAGATGCTATTTGGAGCATGTAAATCCTGCACTGACTCTCCATTTGAGGCACTCATTGTGCATCCGGGGGAATAAGCGGAATACAACTATTGCCCAAGAATAAGGGAAATTTTTACTCAATCCCTGTATGCTAATCCTCTTATTTGGTTGACTCCACAGAGTGGTATTGGTGGATTCCGAAGAGGCTCCTAAGTCGTCCAAAAAGGATGGCGGAAACGTAAGAGTTCCTAGGGCGAAGAGGCGGCGCCATCAGCCAATAAAAGTCTCAAATCAAATTCCGACAAGCCGAAGGAAAGAGATTGAGAAAGCCTTGGAAGAGCCTAGCAGCACCCCGAAATCATGGTCTCGAGCTAGTGGGTGGAAATCACATCGAATTGGCCGCAAGCTTGTGAAACCCGGTACAATTAGACAAATTGAATATGACTTGATGGATGTAGAAATTGGTGAATCTTGGCCAATTCCAATTACAGTAATTCATGGTTCTAGACCTGGTCCAGTCGTCACCTTAATTGGAGCAATTCATGGCAATGAATTAGTCGGACCCTTGGCATTGACTTACCTACAATCGCACGCAATCTTAGGAGAGGATAAGCCCATTGATCCCTCCACGGTTGCAGGAACCATTCGGATTATTCCAATCGTGAATATGCCCGGTTATCGTCGTCGAAGCAGATATATGACCGACGGTAGAGACTTGAATCGATTCTTTCCCGGTAAAGAGGACTCAAACACTACTTCTAGAGTAGCTTACAGATTATGGAGTGAAATTTTTCGACATTCTGATCATATCCTCGACCTACATACGGCGGCTCTTGGCCGTACAAATATGCCGCAAATTAGAGCTAACTTAGCCAATCCAGCAAGCAATCGAAGTGCTAGATCTTTTGGAATTGAGGTAATTCTAGACAGTGAAGGGCCGAAAGGTTCCCTCAGGAGGACTGCTGATGACTACGGAATCAGTTGTATCACATACGAGGGCGGTGGAGCAGATGAAGCAGACCCCGAATCTATCCAGATTGCTATGTATGGGGTTCTGAATGTACTGAGAAGTTTGAAGGTAATTCCTGGCTATTCTAGTAGACCGCGATTTAGGCTACTTGCATCGGGTTCTGTATGGATTCGTTCTGACTACGGTGGCCTACTGGATGTATTGACTCCGGCCGGCTCTTGGGTAGAGGAGAATGAATTGGTGGCAACAGTCTCCGATCCTGAACACCCAGGAGTTTCAATGGAAATACGCTCACCCACAGATGGTCTACTGATTTGTATTGCAACGCATCCATTCGTAACCACTGGTACTCCAATTGGCCATTTATTGCCCATTTCAAAAGGAATCAAGACGGTAAAGAGACGTTTGGACGATGAAGGTGTGTTAGTTCTAAGCGGCGCCGATGGAGAGCCCCCATGGCGCGAAGACGACGAAATTGAGGACATTTCAGTTGAAGGAGAATGGGAAGGCGGTTCACCAGATGCTGAGTGGGGGGAAAATATACCCTCGGCAGCCGAGGAAGAGGCGGATGAAGCCTAAGATTCATTCTTCTTCAGAGGATTCTTCACTAACTATTGCAGTCGCATCGACTGTGACTACAGTTGATTGAAGCATTGGAACAGATTCTACCATTGGCGGATTGTTGTCACTGTGCTGACTCAATAGGGCGCTGAGGTCGGGAGCTGCGGGTAGTTCCGCCGCGCGGTGCTCAGGAGTGACGCCTGGTGGACTTTGGTTAACTCTGAATTCTGCATAGGCCTCAGCGATCATTTTGTTTTCCCTAATCTTCATTCCTGCAAATGCAACTCCTCCAACTAGTGAAAGAATTACTAGCAGGATAACAACAATTCCGGAACTGGAGCCAAGGAATGAGAATAGGGATTCAATCAAGGTTGGAGCAGGGATGTAAACTTCAACATCGACCGTCCACTGTAATTTAGTTTCGAATCCGGAATCCGTTATGGTTAGATTTAGTTCTCGGATACCACTGCGTTGGGAGCAAAGAATTTCCGCTAATTCCCAATCCTTTGATTTGCAGTCGATTTCTTCGATAATCAAAGTCTGACCATTTTCACTCCAGTTGCCAGATAGAATAATTCCTTCCATCTCCCAGACCATTTCCTTAGTAACAGTAGTTGGAATATTTCGGATATCGATACGAAGAGTATCATTTACAGAGTCCCAACCTATAGTACTGGTTCTGCTCAACGAAGATTCGATTAGGTCAGCTCGATTCAAGGAATCATCGACTACGTCATTACAATCATCATCCCAACCATTCCATGTCTCAGTAGCATCTGGATTGATTGTTTCAATCAAATCTTCACAATCTTCGAAGGCATAGAATCCATCTTCGTCACGGTCATGGTCGAAAACTAATGGATCAGAGCCGGTTTCTTTGACTTCCTTTCCATCACTCATTCCGTCATCATCAGAATCAGAATCTGTTGGGTCGGTTGATAGATTGTGGAATTCATCATAATCCCAAAGACCATCTTGGTCCGAATCAAGAGTACGGAAGTCCTCATCTACTTCTTCATCACAATCGTTGTCCTTTGCATCTAGTGATTCGGCGAGTAGCGGGGCTCTTTCAGCATCATCATCCTGACAATCTTGGAACCAATACCATCCATCTCCATCATCATCGGGGTCTGCCCATAGTGGATTTGAGCCGTAGGTCTTTACTTCGAGTCCATCGGGTAATCCATCATCATCGGTATCACCATCATATGGGTTACTTGTTACGTTATGATATTCATCATAATCATCTAATCCATCGGAATCAGAATCCAAATCCCAGAATCCATCGTCAATAACAAGATCGCAATCATTGTCTTTATTGTCTAATAATTCAGGTAATGCTGGATTACGATATTCATCTTCATCGTCACAATCTAGGAACCAATGATATCCATCTTGATCCGCATCTGGGTCATATGATAGAGGATTAGAGCCATAAGTTTCCACTTCGATACCGTCATCCAATCCATCATCATCGGTATCAGCGTCCTCGAAATCAGTTCCGTGGATGTGGTATTCCGGCCAATCCAAAAGGCCGTCTGAGTCTCTGTCAGTGAAATTGAAACCTTCATCGGTTAGATCGTCACAATCATCATCAATTCCATTCAATCTCTCGTAGGTGCCTGGATTAACATCTGGATTATTATCGTTGCAATCTTGGAAATGGTAGAATAAATCATTGTCTGCATCGGGGTCATAAACCAAAGGATCAGTACCCCAATAATTCACTTCTAATCCATCTGATAGTCCATCATTATCGCTATCTGAATTCATTGGGTTAGTTGCATAGTTGAAAATTTCTTGTAGGTCAGTCAATCCGTCGGTGTCTGAATCACTAGCGAGAGGGTTAGTGCCAAAACTCATCACTTCATCGTAATCAGACAATCCATCATCATCTGTATCTGCATCATAGGGGTCAGTGCCCCAAACTAGAGTTTCATTTTCATCAGATAGTCCATCATCGTCATGGTCCCAATCGTTATCCACTCCGTGGAAAATCAATTCCCACGAATTGAGAGTTCCAGTTCCACCAGTGGTGGAATCTCGAACCTTTAGTGTCCAGAGACCTAAACTCGATTCACCCCAATGATGGACTGTATTGAACAACCAATCGGAATAATCGTCGTTACTATCTCCATTGCTGACTGCCAGCCATGATTCTGTTCCATCTGGTGACTGTAATACAATATCTAAATCGCCACGGTAAGTATGGTTGATATCGACGATAACATCTACACTTTCTAATGATAATTCACTTGTAACTGTGATTGGGAATTCGCTCCATGAGAGATTTCCATCTGGGATGTCAAAGTTAGGTAAATATGGTCCGTAGGTCGAGTTGATCTCTTGATCCAAGGTGGTCCAATTCAAGGCCATTGAGACAGCGGCTCCGGCATCTACTGCACCAAATCCGTACTTGTGAGATACATCGTGGCCGGCTCCATTTGTATTCCAGGAGGAATCTGATGGATCGTTCATTCGTGAGGTTTGAACTAAAATTTCCTGTACATCTCGCCACGTCAAGTATGGATT
>WTHI01000012.1:0-14855 GCA_011523185.1 Methanobacteriota archaeon | reverse complement strand
GGGGGCTCAGCCATGACTGTCCGACGTCACTTATGCTATCAGTTCCACCCTTGAAGAATATAGGAATATAATCAAAATCACATAGTTTCAAAGGTTACCTGTATTCTAAGGCTATCGATTATTGCGGATAACGTTCAAACCACACGCTTCGGACCCAAGGCACATGGCACTGGAGGGTCTGAAGCGTAGAATCCTCGGCTCCGTTGGCTTACTCAAGGGTAAGCGAGAGGTGGACGAGGAAACAGTACGCGAATTGACACGTTCTCTCCGCCGAGCATTATTGGAAGCGGATTTCAATGTCAGACAGGCAAAGGAGTTGACTGAACGTATCGAGCGCCGATTGATTGAGGAGGAACCTCGTCCTGGTGTAAAACTCGACACTCATGCAATGAATCTGATTTACACAGAGTTAGTTAGGTTACTTGGCCCTGCCCGTGAAATTAAACCACACAATGAAACAGTACTGATGGTCGGTCTTTATGGTCAAGGAAAAACCACAACGACCGCAAAAGTTGCCGAATGGTGGAGAAGAAAACACGGAGTCAAGGTAGCGGTAATCGAAGCTGATGTTCACCGACCTGGCGCCTATGCCCAATTACAACAATTACTCGAAGATTCACCAGTCGAAGTCTATGGTGAGCCTGATGAAAAAGATGCAGCGACTATTGTTAGAAACGGAATCAAGGCTGTGGGTACTGCTGATGTTGTAATCATCGATACTGCGGGTCGAGACAGCCTTGATGAGGAATTAAGAGAAGAATTGGTAAGAATTGCAGAGATTGCTAACGCTACCGAGCGATTCCTTGTGATTGATGCGCAGGTCGGCCAAGCAGCAGGGCCTGTTGCACAGACCTTCCATGATTTGGTCGGGGTAACCGGCACGATAGTCACCAAACTAGATGGTACGGCTAGAGGAGGTGGAGCATTAAGCGCGGTTTCGATTACAGGGGCTCCAATAGTCTTCGTTGGTGAAGGAGAGAGAGTTGAAGATCTCGAGAAATTCGAATCAGATCGATTTATCTCTAGATTACTTGGAATGGGTGATATCAAAGGTCTGATCGACCTTGCACCCGAAGACCTAGACCAGGAAGAAGCTATTCGGCTTACTCAGCGCCTAATGTCGGGTCGATTTACACTCACAGATATGTACACTCAGATGGAGATGATGAGTAAAATCGGTACAGTAGATCGAATACTTTCACACCTACCAGATGGAATGTTTGGAATGGGTTCTATGTCCGCTGGACAAAAGAAGCAGATGCAGGGGAATCTAGCTAAGTATCGAGTCATTATGGATTCCATGACTCAACATGAAAAAGACGAACCTCTTGTGTTAAAGTCCCAAAGAATTCGAAGAATTGCAAGAGGTTCAGGTACAACTGAAAAGGATGTCAAAGAACTACTCAACCAATGGAATCGAAGCCGGAAAATGATGCGTGGTATGAAAGGAGATAGGCGCATGAGAAAGCAAATGCAATCGATGATGGATGTCGATGATTTAGACCTAGATATGGGGTGATTGATTGCAAAGGCGCTTCGCCATCATCGGCCATCTAGCGCCTAGTTCAGGGAAATTAAACCTGAATGACTTGGCAGGTGGTTCGGGCAGAATGGATGTGTTGGTCAGAGCGGTAAATGCCGCACTATTCGTCTCGCACGGAATTCGTCGTGATACTGACATAACATTGCATCTGTGTGGAGGGCCAGGCCCTGATAGAAGAATCTGGTTTAATGGAGAAACACTGTCAGGCGTAAGACCTGATGAACGTTCAATCGCCGGTCAAATCAAAGCCATTCTGAAAAGACCGGTTCCGCCAATTGGAGTATTGGATGAGGTCACACAAGGAATTTTCGACATGGGCGGTGGATTAGCAGAAACGCTAACAGAATGGCATGATGAAGGAATTTCTATCCATGTTCTTGACACTGAAGGCGAGGCATTAGAAACACTAGAAAGCAATGAAAATCTAGGATTTATTCTATCCGATCATCTACCATTTTCAGAAGCAGATAACCAACAAATAGCAGATTTTGGAAAAATTAGTTTGGGCGAAAAATGGTTGCAAGGACATGCTTGTATTACTATAATTCAACATACTTTGGATGTTTAAAGAATCAATTCTCTAACCAAAATGGAAGTCCGTTTACTCCGCTTGTAGTAGCCTCTTCTAGTAAATCTTGAGAAATTCCCAGAGGATGATTTACTGGCCAACAGGATAACGGAGTAATCGCAACTGCCCCGCTGTTGACAGCATTACAATCAGTATTTGGAATATCTTCATCTTGAATTTGGGCCGCTTTGAAACCATAAGCAACACCATTTCTTTCCGAATTAGTCAATCCAATTGCATTATGGTACCACCGAGCTCCAAGTGAAACTGTTTGGAATCCATTCGTCCAAGACTTTGGTGCGTTAATATTCAACATCAGATTACCTTGCTTAAATTCAGAAAGGATTTGTTCATTGATATCATCTCCAGTCATTGGTTTAGTAGACCCGTTTGGCCGGAGCATATTTTCCGCTACTGGCGGCAATACCGCTACGGCTGCCTCTATTACCTCTGCCGTGGCATTTGCAGTGTCCTCGAAATTAGAGTGTTCATATGTACACAAACTGGTTGCAATTGAGGGAAGACCGTAAAGACCGGATTCTCGTGCGGCAGAAACTGTGCCTGAATGCATTACATCAACAGACAGATTTGGACCTTGATTTATTCCAGAAACACACAATGCGGGTTTCATTTCTGGAACCCAATGGTCTAAACCTCCATCAATTGCTACGATAACACAATCGCATGGAGAACCATCCAAAGAAAACATTCGCAAAGGTGGACCATTGGGTTTAGAGATGGTATCAGCAATATCCTCCCTTTCTTCGAATCTCAAGTTAGAACCCAATGATAGCCTCATGCTTGTAGCCGATTGTTCAGTAGCGGGAGCTATGACTACTATTGGAAAGTCTCTTTCGTGTAAAGCCCGAATTAATGCGTGTAGACCTACAGCCTCTATACCATCATCGTTGGTCAACAGAAGGCAAGGCTTGGACACAGGCCCCCCACAAGCAAGCACTACATCAATCGGAGGGTTGTGGGGCTTCCTGAGTTTCAGAGCCGAATGTGACTAATGCTAATCCAGATATCATCAATGAGCCTCCGATAATAGTCCATAGTTGAGGAATAGAATCCACACCCACAACCCATCCTATAATTGAACCAATTACGGGCTCCATAATCAAAATCATAGAAATAGTCAATGGAGGGATCCAACGCAGTACTGCATTTATTCCCGTATGACCTAGTAGCCCCGGACCTAAAGCAAGATATCCAACATAGATTATCCATGTGACACTTAACCAACCGAATGCACCCGACATAGCATCTAGATTGAATGTCAAATCTTCCATTATGATTGCCCATAATGTTAGCACTATAGCAGAAATCAATGTAACCGGGAATGCGTATAGAAACAGCGGCATCCATCCCCTAACCATTCGACCTATGGCGAGGTAACCAACGATGGTTACTGCACCCATGAAAGCAAGAAAATCACCATAGAGACTTACTCCGCTCTCAGAAGCACCACCACCGACTACAACAGCGGCCCCAACGAAACCAACTAACGCCCCAATTGATTGAAGCTTAGTTGCTGGTTTACGGAGTAACCATAGTCCAATGATAATGACCAATGGGTGAGCAGTAACGAATAGAAGAGAGTGAGTGAGAGTCGTTCTATCGAGTGACATTAGCCATGTGCCGAAATGTAAGGCCAAACAAAACCCAGAGAATGCTAACAAATGCATAGATTCTTTCCAACGTAATTTCACAGAACCCTCTGCTTTCCTATATTGCAACAAAAACCCTGGAAAAAGCACCAATGATGTAGCTTGTAGCCTCCATGCCGCCTTACTCAGTCCTGAAACGTCGTCTATCATCTCAAAGACTGCGCCAGCACTTGAAACTGCAAATAATGCTACACCCATGATTAACCAAGCGTGCAGCGGTACAGCAGCGGAGTCGCTCATATCAGTGATCTCGAGTGATTTTGTAGCGACCCATGGCCTCTACCCATTGAATCTCGCCACCCGGTTCCAAATTGAGTCCTTCTTCTGTGGGCAAAATTAGGTTAGAGTATGTCTTATTGTCCATTGCATGAACCTCATTACCCTGCACATGAGTAATGATCGCAGATCCTTTCTCTAATAATGGAACTTGGATATTATCGGTAACAGTTCCGACGTGTGATCTCTTCTGCTTTGTGAATAAATCTTCCAGCTCAAGTCGTGCCTTTGCACTACCGTGCTTACCTGGTTTTGATTTGGAAATACTCAGAATTTTGTACGCACTTTCGTCTAAAGCAACGTATCGTCCTACCTTTAGAGTTCGAATTTCAACACGGGTTGTTCCGGGCATTTGGTCACCTACGAATCCAAGCCAGTTGCTTCGTCTTATGATGATTGTGTGTAATCCATCACTAACATGGCTTACGCACAAGGAAGTAAAGGTCCCGAGCCGAGGACCGGAATCCCCGGCCCGGGTTTTGCGTCAACTGAACTACGTTCAGTCGTTCTTTCTGCGGCCTGATAGACCGACACCAATTGCTGCTCCTAAGAGAGCTAGGCTGGAGATGACTGCTGTGAATCCAGGTAGGTTATCACGGAAGTTATCGAATCCAGTCTTGGTCTCATTTCCAGCGGATTTTGATGGGTCGAAATCAGAGTCTAGTGCGTCACAGATTCCATCGCTGTCAGCGTCACTAGGCATGCTCGATGCCAGCTTAGTATCTGTACCACAAGCGTCTTCGTCAGCATCTGAGAATCCGTCATCGTCATCATCTGTGTCAGCATTGTCACCAGTTCCATCACCGTCTGTGTCACTCCACTCGCTGATGTCGTATGGGAACGCATCGTTTGCGTCAGGTGTGCTGTCAGCATCATCATCTGTGTCAGCGTTGTCACCAACTCCATCACCGTCGTAGTCTGATGATTCCTGTGGGTTCAGTGGGAATGCGTCTTCACTATCTACCACTCCATCACCGTCATCATCATCATCGGTATTATCTCCGATTCCATCGCCGTCACTGTCAACCCATTCCGTTGAATCCATTGGGAATTCATCGATACCATCGTTGACTCCATCGCCATCGTCGTCAGCGTCTGAGTTGTCACCTTGACCGTCACCATCAGAGTCAACTGTCTCGAATGGATCTAATGGGAAGGCATCAGAAGCATCGTCGACACCATCGCCGTCATCATCGTCGTCAGTGTTGTCTCCAACACCGTCGCCGTCACTGTCTAGTGATTCAGTAGCGTCCAACGGGAATTGATCGACCAAGTCTACTACACCATCACCGTCATCGTCTGTGTCAGCGTTGTTACCGGTACCGTCGCTGTCTGTGTCGTCCCATTCGGAGTTATCCAATGGGAACGCATCGTCAGCATTCAGAGTTCCATCGTTATCGATGTCATCGTCAGTGTTGTCACCAGTTCCGTCACCATCTGTGTCTGTGTCTTCAGTGCTGTCGTATGGGAACGCATCTTCTAGATCGGAGATTCCATCCCCGTCATCGTCAGTATCTGCGTTATCTCCAGTGCCGTCACCATCTGTATCCGTATCCTCAGTGTTGTCGAATGGGAATGCATCGCTTGCATCATCAGTTCCATCGTTGTCATCATCAGAGTCAACTACGTCACAGATTAGGTCACCATCATAGTCGCTTGGCATGCTTGCACTGTCGAGTGGGTCGGTTCCACACGCGGCTTCGTCTGAATCAGACCAAGAATCGTTGTCATCGTCATCATCGACGTTGTACATGGCAGGGTCACAGTCAGGATCTGCTGCTACGTCGTCAACTAAGCCGTCTCCGTCAGAATCTGTGGAGATACACTTGTCGAGTGATGCAATGTCGTCTTCGTCGAGTACTCCATCGTTATCATCGTCGGTATCTTCGTTCACAGGTACAAATATGGATGGGAACACCAAGTCATCAATCCAAGCGGTACTGCTACCGCCGCTACCGGATGTACCGAAGTCAAACATGAATTCGATGGTGTGAGTACCTGGGCCTACAGCCCAAGTCATGAAGCCACTCTTCTCACCAGACCATTCGCCATTGTAGGAACCGCCATATTGTGAACCATCAATTTGGACTCCATCTATCCATACCTTCAGACCTTCGTGGAAGACGGTACTGTAGGTTCTCTCAACAGATGATACCTTCCAGTTCCAATTGATGTCTCCACCAGTGGTTACGAATGTAGCCATTACTGTGATTTCACCGTAAAATCCGGATGCTAATTGTCCGGACATTAGAGAGTAACTTCCGGTTATAGGATCGGTGTTTGTAACTGACCAATCGTTGTGAACGGTGGTCGGTGTACAACTCGATGGTGTACCACCAAGTGTTCTGTTACCGTATCCTGTACACTGTGAGAAGCTCCAGTTGGTGTTAGCACCATTGGCTAGCACTCCACTTTCGAAGTCGAACGAGTCACCAGGAGTGACGAGCAGTGTTTCATCCGCTAATCCGTCACCATCGGTGTCTGTGCTCTTGGTTATGTCAAGAGGCCATGCATCGTCTACATCTGCGACGAGATCGTTATCGTCGTCCATGTCTTCAACTAATGTAGTCACACAGTTTGCAACGATGGTATCAGGCATTCCATCTCCATCGGTGTCTGTGCTTGCACAAGCATCGAATGGGAAGTCATCAGAGGTGTCATCGACTCCGTCATTATCGTCATCGGTGTCACCGTTGTCTCCAATTCCGTCACCGTCGTTGTCCAGTGTCTCATTTGCGTCTAGTGGGAATACATCGTTGGCGTCGAACACTCCATCGTTATCGTCGTCAGTGTCTGTGTTGTCACACAGGCCATCACCGTCTGAATCAATCCAGTCAGGGAATGCTGCTGAACCTAGTGTTGGACAGTCGTCTACACTGTCAGCATATCCGTCGTTATCGTCGTCATCGTCAATCATTGTACCAGCAGGTGTAACTGTTGGTGTAGCGATTGTGGACAACTCGGTTAGAGTTGTAGCAACGAATGCTGTACTGGAGGTCCATGTGTAACCAGATAGTACAACTGCACCGGATGGTGAAGTGATATCCAATGTTCCTTCGTCCGGCCAGAAGTCACTGTCAATTGTGACGTCGGCAGTTCCACTCATCATAGCGAATGAACAACTCGCAGTGGTTGAGTACGAATATTGGCCGATGAAGCAGAGTTGAGTACCGCTCGAATCGGTTACATCGATTTCGTGACCTCCATCGCCCCACGAATCAGATATAGTCAGTAGGTATTCTGTAGGTGCTTCCAATGTTGGAGATGAATCAGCCATTCCGTCACCATCTGTGTCAGTCCAGACATCCAAATCTAACGGGAAGGCGTCTGCGATATCGAAGACTCCGTCATTGTCGTCATCTAGATCCGCGTTGTTACCAGTGCCATCGCTGTCTGTATCGACCCACTCACTTCCGTCGTATGGGAAGACATCAATCCAGTCAAGGTATCCGTCATTGTCGTCATCAGGGTCTAGCCTGATTCCATCTCCACCCCAGCTTACTGTGGCTGTAGGCGTGTTCTCAAGAGCAGTGTCGACGTACCAGTTAGTTGCTGATTCATCGGCACCATCAAGACAATCATTGTCTCCATCGGTGATTAGGTCAATATCGATTTCATCACCAGTTGCGGAACAAAGATACTTCGGAACTCCGTTGCTATCAACTACGTAGTTAGGATGATCTGTGTTCACTCCACCATAGAAGTTAGGATAGCTGAATACTCCAGCACTACCCATGTTCTCGAATCCTTGCTGAGTTACCACATCCCCATTTGCGTCTGTGAAGATTACTTCGTCGATACCGAATTCTTCACTAGCACTGTTAGAGACCATTTCTACAGTTAGATATCCGTATCCAGCAGCGCTAATATCGCCGCTGACTACATTCCATACATCTTCTAGGCCAGAGTCATCAAGATCTCCAGTGGTTACGTCTACTCTGCTGTCATATAGGACAACTGTAGCAGATTCACCAATGAATGCAACCATGATGTAATCGTGGATTGGAGTTGTTTCCCAACCTGTTGATTCAATCACAATCGCTACTGATACACTGTCCGCCGTTACATAATCGAAATCGATGTTGTATGTTCCATCTGTGTCTTCTACTGTATAGTAGTTGGAACCTGCGTACGCAGGTGAAGGATTGTAAATACTGTTTGTGATACCAATGTAATCACCGTCTGCAGTACCTATTACGTCATAGTTAGTGGAACCAGATTGTACACCATTGGTGTAACTGATTCTACCAGTGAATCCTATGTCACAAGCTGACTGGTCTACGGTATCTGCGAGTCCGTCTCCATCGAAGTCATCAGATGCGCACGCTAGTAGGCTCCAAACGTCATCGACGTCAGCTGTTCCATCACCGTCATCATCAGTGTCAGCGTTGTTACCGGTTCCGTCGCCATCGGTGTCGAACCATTCATTGACATCATCTGGGAATGCATCGTCGTCGTTGTCATATCCATCTCCGTCTCTCTCAGTGTCGAGGGCGTCGCAAGTTAGATCACCGTCCATATCGGCAGGTGTGCTGCTTGAATCTAGAGAATCGCTGGACGAGGCGTATGCACTTCCATCGTCACAGAGAGCACTAGTACCGGTGTAGTAATCACCTTCATCGGCATCTGAGTATCCATCGCCGTCATCATCGTAATCCAACGAAGTTCCTGCAGGGCTGCTAGCCGCAGTTACGCTGGTGGACAATTCAGTGAATGTTCCTATTGTTGTCGTAACGTACCGGCATCCTGAACTTGAGGTAGTTCCTGAGAAATCAACGCACTCGTAAATTGTAGATGCGCCACTAGGTGTGATAATTTCCACATCCCATTCATTGGACCAATAATCCGAGTATATGTCTACTGTGATACTACCACTGGTTAGTACGATATCATCGCACGACTCCCAAGCGCTCGTATCTACTACAAAGGTACACAGAACGGTTCCGTCGGAGTGAGTGACGGTAAGTACGTGGTCATCATCGCTGTAGGCATCACGGGCAGAGATCTGGTAAACTGTACTCTCTAACAAGTTCGGGAAGTCGTCAGCTAAGCCATCCCCGTCAGTATCAATCCAAGCATCGACGTCGAAGTCGAAAGCATCGGTGGCATCATCGACGCCATCGTTGTCATCGTCATCGTCCAAAGTATTACAGAGGTTTACTCCAGTTGGAGCATTGGTAGTCGAGTCGACGCTTCCAGAATCTCCACTTGAATCACCATCGTAATCTGAAGGAACTGAGGTGTCCAGAGTGGAATCAGTTCCACAGGCATCTTCCCAGGAATCATCCCATCCATCGTTGTCATAGTCACGTGGGTAGGTGTCATCACCGTCTGGAATTCCGTCTCCATCATCGTCAGCATCTGCATTGTCACCGATGCTGTCTCCGTCTGTATCCAACCATTCACTCGAATCAAGGTCTGACCAGTCATTAGAGTCAGCCCATCCATCACCGTCATCGTCGGTATCTGCGTTGTTACCGATTCCATCGGAATCAGTATCGGTAGTTTCGGAAGCATCCAATGGGAATGCGTCGTAATCGTCTAGGATTCCATCGCCGTCATCATCGATATCTTCGATTAGTGTAGTTGTACAACCATCGATGATGCTGTCTGGGTAGCCATCTCCATCAGTGTCTACGTTAGCACACTCATCTGTTGGGAACGCATCGCTGTTGTCACCGTATCCAGTTCCATCAGATCCAGTAGGTGCGTCACCATCGGTGTCGTCCCACTCAGCTGGGTTCAATGGGAATTGGTCAGTGTTGTCGTTGTCACCGTCACCGTCACAGTCGGCTAGTAGGGAACATCCTGTATTCTCGTTTACATCGAGTATGGTGTCTCCGTCATCATCGTCATCTGCAACTAGGGTTGTTACACAGTCTGCAACTCCGTCGCCATCAGCGTCGGTCGTATCGACGGAATCTGGGATTCCATCGCTGTCTGTATCAACACTTGCACATGCGTCTAATGGGAATGCGTCATCTGTATCGAGGACGCTGTCACTATCGTCGTCAGTATCGGCGTTGTTACCGATTCCATCAGAATCTGTATCAACGGATTCGGATGCATCCAATGGGAATGCATCGCTTGCATCGTCTACACCATCGCCGTCATCATCCGCATCTAGAGCGTTACACGACATATCTCCGTCAGTGTCAGTTGGCATGCTTGATGCGTCCAGTGGGTCGTTGGATTCACCACAGTTGGTTACTTCATCAACGTCGGAGTATCCGTCACCATCGTCGTCGGTATCTGCGTTGTTACCGGTACCGTCGCCATCTGTGTCTGTGTCTTCAGTAGCATCTAGTGGGAACGCATCGGCAGTATCCAGAGTTCCATCGCCATCGTCGTCTGTATCTCCATTGTTACCGATTCCATCGCCATCAGTGTCCAACCATTCGTTGTAGTTGTTAGGGAATGCATCGGTAGCATCTGCCTCGCCGTCACCATCGTCGTCGGTGTCTTGCCAGTCATCGATACCATCGCCGTCATCGTCAGCGTCAGCATTGTGACCGAAGCCATCGCCATCTGCGTCCCATGATTCAGTAGAATCTAGCGGGAAGTCATCAGGTCCGTTGAAGCAGACTCCTACGTCTACTGCGGCAGTGTCACAAATTCCATCGCCATCATCATCAGTGTCAGCATTGTTACCAATGCCATCGCTGTCTGTGTCGGTCCATTCTGTGCCGTCATAGTCGAAGGCATCAGCAGCGTTTGTGTAACCATCACCATCGATATCAGTATCTACATCGTTGGTGATTCCATCCGAATCTAAATCACCGGTTGGGTTGATCACAACTGCACTTGTTGGACCAGCTGTTAGAGATAGAGTCTCTACAAATCCGTATGCATCAGTGTGTACTGCGGTTACGGAGTAGACTGTACCCAAGACTGAACACACTGTTGTAGGATTGCATGCAGGGATATCGTAGGTGCTGCTGGTAGCGCCTGAAATATCTCCAGATGCGTCAGCCCACTGGTAAGTGAATGTTCCAACACCGTCATCATCAGCTACAGCGCTTGTATCAACAGTTAGCGTTGTACCTTCGTAAGGCGTACCTGTTATCGAGATGGTTCCTGTTGAAGCATCCTGGGTGTTAGCAACTGTGATAGTAAATGATGCGGAATCAGTAGCTGTTCCATCAGATACGCTGAATGACACAGTGTGAGTACCCACGTGTGAATTATCAGGTGTTCCTGTTAGTGTAGCGGTCCCGTCACCATTGTCGGTGAAGGTTAACCAGCTTGGGTTAGTTGTTGAATCATAGGAATAAACAGCCTGTTCGTTCCCATCAGGGTCTGTTGCGGTGATAGTGTAACTGTAGAGGCTGTCCTCATCGACTGTCTCCAGGTGTGTACTCGTGATTGTTGGTGCGTCATTCGTATCAGCGACTACAAGAGTAAATGTCTCTGTTGCAGTCGCACCTGCTCCATCAGTTGCAGTTACTGTAATTTCGTGAGATCCAACATCCTCGTTGACAGGAGTACCGGAAAGTGTTCCAGTTCCGTCACCATTGTCGGTCAATGATAGGAAGGACGAACCAGTTCCGTCATCACAAGTGGCACAAGTGAAGGTTAGAGCCATTGTATCTCCTGCATCAACATCTGCTGTCGTGATTGAGTACGAGTAAGCGCTGTCCTCATCTACAGTTGTTCCAGCGGTGCTGGTAATTGTAGGTGCGTCGTTGGTGTTTGCTACTATTACAGTGAAGCTGTCAGTAGCAGTTGCTCCTGCAGCATCTGTAGCCGTGATTACGACGTTCCAAGAACCGACATGATCGTTTGTTGGAGTACCGGTCAAAGCACCAGCGGTACAACTCATCCAGTTAGGGAATGTTGTACAAGTTAGAGTGACTGTGTCACCTGCGTCAACATCGCTGGCTACGGTAGTGTAGGAGTATGCGCTATCTTCGTCAACACTCTCGACTGCTGTGCTAGAGATTGTTGGTGCATCATTGGTGTTCGCTACTGTAATGGTAAACGAGTCCGTTGCGGTTTCTCCAGCCGTATCTGTTATTGTCAGAACAACGCTGTGGTCACCTACATCGTCGTTTGTTGGAGTTCCTGTTAGCACTCCAGTGCTTGCAGTAAATGTTAGCCAACTTGGAACGGTTGTTCCAGCCAATGTGAGTGTATCTCCTGTGTCAGCATCAGCACCTGTCAATGTGTAGGTGTAGACTGTATCTTCTGTAGCGGAAGTAATTGCAGTACTGGTTACAGTTGGTGCATCGTTAGCGTTAGCAACAACGATGGTGAATGAATCAACAGCTGTAGCTCCAGAAGTATCTGTTGCTGTGATCAATACTGCATGGCTACCTACATCCGAGTTACTCGGAGTACCGGTTAGTGCACCCGCTGTACATGATAGCCAAGCAGGCACGGTTGTACAGGTCAAAGTGACTGTATCTCCTACGTCAACATCAGACGCAGTGGTGGTGTAAGCATATGCTTCATCTTCCTCCGCAGTTGTGTCAGCGGTGCTTGAAATCGTAGGTGCATCATTGGTATTTGCAACAGTAATCGTGAATGAATCTGTTACCTCACCGTTGTTACCGTCGGTTACTGTAATCAGCACATCGTTTCCTGATGTTCCAACATTGGCATTCAATGGTGTTCCCGTGAGTGTTGCGGTACCATCGCCATTATCTGTGAGCGACAACCATACAGGCAGAGTAGTACCTGCAAATGATAGTGAATCGCCATCAACATCGTTGGCCAACACTGTGTATGTGTAGACTGAATCTTCTGTCGCAGTGGTTACTGCAGTGCTGGTTATTGTCGGTGCATCGTTGGCGTTAGCTACAACGATTGTGAAGGAATCAGTGACACTGGTAGTGCCGTCAGATGCGGTTATCTCAACTGCGTGGCTTCCAACATCAGCGTTAGCAGGAGTTCCTGTTAGGGCTCCAGCATTGCAGGTTAGCCATGATGGCACCGTAGTACAGGTTAGCGTGACAGTATCGCCGGAATCATCGTCACTTGCAGTTGTAGTGTATGAATAAGCGGCGTCCTCATTAGCGGTGGTTACTGCTGTGCTAGTAATCGATGGGGCATCATTTGCGCCCGAAATGGTGATTGTCACAGTCATTGAGTCATCTAGTTCTCCATCAGAGACGGTAATTGTGTAAGTCTCTGTTACTGAATCTCCGTCGTCTAGACCGGTTGTATCAGTATCGGAGTTGTCCAATGTGTATGTCCAAACTCCACTGCTAGTAACTGCAAATGAACCGTAAGTTCCACTAGTGGAGCTTGCTGTATATGTCAGTGTATCACCAGGGTCAGCGTCAGAACTGTCCACGGTACCTGTTGCAGTGGTTGTAGAGGCGTCTTCTGTAAGAGTACCTGTCTGATCCGCTCCTGCGCTTGGTGCATCGTTGACGTTACCGACTTGAGAACTTAGAGCGGTGTAGACCGTCTCTACTGTGTTGTAATCGTCAGTATAGGTTACTCCTGCTCTGAGGAATTTGTCTGTGTCGGACTGCCCTATATCATAGTCAGAGGATGTTTCTCCTGAGATATCTGAACAAGAAGATGCATCTGTAGAAGTACACCTCTGCCACTGATATGTGTATGAGGAACCAGTCATTCCGTCCTCGTCATTTCCAGTAAGCGGGGAAGCATCGACAGAGACTGTTTGGTCTTCCATGAAGCTACCAGACAATGTTGGAGTTCCTGTGTTGTCATCATTGACGTTAGCGACAGCCGTACCTAACATAGCGGTGTGAGATTCTTGACCGCCTTGTGAATCAGTATATGATACGAATACTCGAACATACATACTGACTTCAGATTGTGTCAGAGTGTAGGAGGAGGAGGTGGCTCCGGATATGTCAGACCAGGATCCAGAGGAAAGACCAGAGGAGTCAGTGCTCTGCCATTGATAGGAGATTGTTACTCCAGTCAAACCATCAGGGTCACTAACTGTTGCAGTTAGTGTCTGATCTTCAGTTGTGGTTCCACTCAGAGATACGGATCCCATGCTATTCACGTTGGCAACAGTTACTGTAAATGATTGAGTAACAGCTGTTGTCCCATCTGTTGCGGAAAGAACAACGGAGTTATCTCCAACGGCACTGTTATCTGGCGTTCCTGTTAGTTTCCCAGTTGAACTGGAATAACTTAGCCATGATGGACATGTAGTACAAGTTACAGTTACAGCCTGGCTTTCAGGATCACTTGTAGTTACAGTGTAAGAGTAAGCCGAGTCTTCAGTAGCACTTGTTACTGCGGTACTAGTGATAGATGGAGCATCGTTGTCTGCGGATACTGTGATTGTTACCGAATCTGTATCAGAACCACCGTTACCATCTGTTACTGTGACAGTGAATACCAGTGCGTATTCAGCCGTGGCTTCTGGCGCAGTAAAAGTAGGTGATTCGGCAGAAGCGTCGCTCAGAGACATTGTTGTCCCACTGTCTTGCGACCAAGCATATGTCAGTGAATCACTGTCTTCGTCGCTGGATCCACTGGCGTCAAGAGTAACAGTATCTCCTTCTGTTGGAGTCTGGTCACTGCCAGCACTTGCGGATGGTGCGTCGTTTACGTTAGAGATAGTGAGAGTGAAAGTATCTGTTACTGTTAGTGTACCAGTTCCATCATCTGTAGCAGTAACTACGACTGTATATGAACCAATGTCCGCTTGTAGTGGAGTACCTGAAAGTGTACCTGCCCCACTCATCGCTAGGTTACCAGATGATGGAAGACCACTTGCTGTGAATGTAAGTGTATCACTATCAGCATCGGCGAAATTTCCAGATACATCCAAACTGTATGCCGAGTCTTCATCAATTGTTGCATC
>WTHI01000075.1:0-3960 GCA_011523185.1 Methanobacteriota archaeon | reverse complement strand
ATTTGAGAAGATGAGATACCGCCGCTAGTCTGGCGTTTATTGTAGCAGGACGCAATTCACCTAGGCTGTTCAGCCAAGCATCTACACGCCCCGAAGAGGGATCAACGCGCACATGGTAAACTCTTACTGGAATATCCTGAGCATCTTCCCAAGATACTTCTTCCTCACCCGGTAAAACGGTAGTGGAGAAATCGCGCGCCGCTACTGTGTATGCGCGAATTGTGTGCTTTGATTTCTTTTCAGTGCGTAATTGCCCAGCCCAGCACTCGAACCAAGGAAGGGCTGCCAATCGCATTAGTCTCGTAGGAAGAGGGTTTACCGGGTTGGATTGACTAATTGTAGAGGAAGTTTCGAACCGCCCCTGCATAACCTCTCGGCTAGCAATTCCTCTATCTTCGTCTTCCATATCAAGGTCCCTCGCCTATTTCCGTCGCGAACGACGGGTGCATCCCTGCCCATACGGGCGAGCCCAAGTGGGTCTATCCAAACTTGAATGCTTCTGAT
This sequence comes from Methanobacteriota archaeon, assembly GCA_011523185.1. Taxonomy (GTDB): domain Archaea; phylum Thermoplasmatota; class Poseidoniia; order Poseidoniales; family Thalassarchaeaceae; genus MGIIb-O1. The sequence goes on along the minus strand of WTHI01000075.1, from coordinate 3,456 downwards.
GTGGACAGCCTTACGGCCATGTTTTCCGAGCAATAGCAAAAAAGCCGTTTAATGATTTCAATCAGTAGTCATTGAGGGCTCGTCAGAGGCTGATTCAGGCAATTCCGATTCTTCTTTTTGTTGTCTTTCGAACGCTTCTAGACGGTTATTCAGATGTTCAGCAACCGCGCCAGCGACATTTACTCCAGAAGCACCCTCTATTCCTTCTAGGCCAGGACTAGAGTTGACTTCCAGAACAAGTGGACCATTACTCGATTCCAAGAGGTCGACACCTGCAATATCCATGCCGAGGATATTTGCCGCTGAAAGCGCTACTGAGACAAATTCCTCATCCAACTGAACTCTCTCAACACTCCCGCCAAGATGGAAGTTTGATCGGAATTCACTTCCAGATGCTCGACGTCGCATTGCAGCGGCGACTTTTCCACCGACGACGAGAACTCGGATGTCTTTACCATGAGATTCCTCAATATATGTCTGGACTAATGGTTTCATTCCTCTCTCCAGCATTTGGCTTACGAGTTGTCTAACCTGAGGATAGTTTCTAGCGAGGAATACACCAGAACCTTGAGTCCCCTCTGTTGTCTTTACGACACAAGGAACTCCACCAACTCGAGCCAATGCACTGTCTACGTCTGTAGTAGAAGCGACGTGGGCTGTTACAGGGATAGGAACTCCTGCATCCGCCATCAATTGGCTAGCTAGGAGTTTGTCCCGACTCTGTTCAATCGAAAGAGATTGATTGAGAACAATTACTCCCATTTGCTCGAATTGACGAACTATTGCCACACCTCTACGAGTAATGGAGAATCCAATTCGTGGAATTACCGCTTCACATTCGATAGGCCATCCACGGTGGAATATTCGCCCACCCTTCTCATCAACTACTACAGTGAGCCTTAATGGGTCGATGATTCGAACTGCCCATCCAGCCTTCTGGGCTTCTTCTGCAAGACGGCGGGTTGAGTACAACCTCGGACCGCGCGAGAGAATGACCAGGCGTGGGTACATGTTTCGCGCCCACCACCATCCCTTCTTGAGTCTGACGGATGTAGATTGGGATGAGAATATTCTCTTTTTCCCAATCTAACTCAAAAATTTGTGAAAATTAGCCATTATGGCGACTTCCCACACACGCGCGTATGCGCGTTCCGCAAAGCGGAACGCCGAAGGAGTTGAAAGCCCCAGTGTGCGACTCCCTAGCGTAAGTCGAACAGGAGGGATGGGTCTGGACCGTGATTCACTATCATCAATGAAGGTCTCAGAACTACGTACTTTGTGTAAAGAAAAGGGACTACTCATCTCCGGTAAGAAGGAGGAGTTAATCTCTCGTTTACTCGGAGAGAAGATACCTGAAAGCCCCCCTGAAACCAAAGTCATAACCTCTAGTTCAGAACAAGACAAGGACGAAGCAATAGATCGACTTCTTTCCCGTTTTGAGTCCGGTGGGGAAGGAGAAGCAGAGGAAGTAGCTGTAGAAATTGAACCCGAACCTGTAGAAATTCTCGAAGCAGAAGTAATGGAGGCAGACATAGTCGAGGCCGAAATTGAATCGGAGGCTGAGGATGACCTAGACTTAGTCCTAGAAAGTGATGAGGAAGAAATAATTCCTGTAACGAAAAAACCAGAGTTAATCCTTGACGAAGAGGAAGAAGACGCTTGGACTGGAGGTGTGATTGCCGATGAGACTGAGCCAGCCTTAGTCGCTAGTGAAATCGAATCAGATGCGGAAGAAGCCTCGATTACGATTACTATACCTAGCCTATCTTCAATTCAATTCTCTCCGAAAGTTATCGCAGCAATTACCATCTCGGCCCTAATTCTTGGAGCAATCGTATTCTCCCTATTTATGCAACAAGATTCTTCATTCAAAGCAAGAACTCTTCATTATGGAGACAGTATGGAATTCAACATTTTGAGTTCTAGCATAGAAGTTGAGGGTGACGACATGGTTGCGATATTCCGAGATGCTGCTTCTGGGCCACTCGATGACGCCTGTGGAGAACTTTCAGCAAACATAGCCTCAGGAGTTGGAAGCATTAGTATTAGAAATGGAGATCCAGCGGATATTATACATCCTTCAGATAAGCAGTATAGTGGCGCAGTCAACGCCTTGGATGCATTTGGAAGAACACATTTGACCGCTGAGAAAGTTATCGACCATGAGATGAATATAGACTTGAGTGGTAAGACTTGGCGAGATGAAGGGGAATGTGGAACTGTAGGTTGGATTTTGGATGATAATAACTTAGATATGACAACCAGAACTTGGACTGATATTGGAGATAAACAATTGATAAGAACAGGTACAGATTTGACAATTTTAGATTCGGAAAATCAAGCCACGAACCTAGAAGCCACAACTTTTGGATTAGAATCAATTTCGGGGTTAGGAGTGTTATCGTCGTACGTCTTCCTACCACTTACACCCCTAGATTTGTACGAATTCTTCGGCGATGAATCTTTGACTTCAGGCGCAACATCTGAAGCCGGCTCAGAATGGTCTTGGTCAGTGGGTAAAGAAATCAATGACAATGAGCATGGTTTGGTTTATCCAATTTCTATGTCTCATCCGGAATTTGATGCTTGTAATGGCCACATTACAATCAACATGTTGGTAAAGAGTAATGTCCCTTGGCCGGTGGAACAAACTGCAAATATCGTAATTGATAAAAATCTGAAATCGAGTGATTGCGGCTTGATTGAAACATCGCTTTCCGACGCCGCAATCCCAGATGGGCGAATTACAATTTCATTCTCCATGAGAGCAGTGAAAGGCGGAATCAACTCTGGTTCAACGGCAATTGAATGGTTGGTGGATTACACCAGTAAACCGGGGCCCGGCGAAGATCGCCCAGGAACTAGTGCTCAGAGATCATGGGGTGCTGCTATGCCAGATGAGAGTGCGATTAGGTCATGGGATCTTGAATCGGCCTTGGAGTGCACTCTTGCGAACTATTCCACGAGCGGTGTTGCTACCGCCATAGAACAAGGCGGATATGTTTGGAGGGCATCGACCATAGTTGTCAACTCAAACATTCAATGGAATATGTCGTGGGTGACAGAAGATGAAAGAGCTGGTTGGACGGTGGTTGAGGAAAACAATGGTGGTTGCTCACTAATTGATGATGAAAATATGGACGACGGAACAGTTCAATGGAATCGTAATGCTATACCTGAAACATTAACCATGAATTCATTGGAGTCTAGATTACTCTCATCCTCAAGATATCCAGGATTGAATATGCACATCAATGACGGAAGTGGAGGATGGGGCGACGGCGTCGAGTACGGTTACAGACTATCTGTAACTCAAGATAACGAAATCTTCGACTTAATTCCAATTAGTTTGGGAGAAGGTGCAGTCACCGTCAATGTTGAGAAATCTTGGACAGATGGCAATAACAGAAATCACGATGTTGTTTGTGTTATGGATGCTGAGAATGCAAGGCTACT
>WTHI01000104.1:0-4167 GCA_011523185.1 Methanobacteriota archaeon | reverse complement strand
GCTGCAACCACTTTTGGATGACAATGGCCTACATGACAGACGTTGTTTACAAGATCAAGATACCTAGTTCCATCACTTGAATAGAGATACTGCATTTCTCCTTTCACGATGTGAAGTGGTTTGCCATGTCCGATAGACAAGGAGTTGCTGATGTGTTGATTTCGCGCATCAAGCAATTCGCTCAAATCAGTCATGTTTTCAGTCTCATTCTTCTAATCAATTTCACAGCAAAGGCCGTAACTTGTCAACCAGCCTTTGGGCGTGACGTTCCGGTGTCAATCCTAATTCCTCAATTCTCGCAAGCCCAGCCTCAGCCCAAACCGCGCGAGTATCTTGCTCCTGGGCTTGCTCAAGTGCAGCCTTCCACGAGGCGAAATCTCCACGCTGAATTAGTCGTCCATTCGTACCATCTACAACGGTTTCTCGGTAACCACCCTCGTTAACGAAAATAGGAGGAGTTCCCAAGGCCATGGCTTCGATTGGGGTCAGCCCGAATGCCTCACCATGAGCCAAACCAACAACTGCAACCGAGTTTCGCATTACCGACCGCATGGCTTCTGAGGACAGACCAGACAAGGCCATTACAACAACTCCATTTTTCTTTCCATAGGCTTGCAGTTGCTCTATTTCTTCTGCAGAACCACCACCTATTACAACAAGATTTAGATTACTTCCAGAAAGGTGCTGAACAGTCTCATAGGTGCCTTTGAAGCGAGATATCCTACCAATGGTTGCGACATATGGCCCTAGGATACTTACCCCTGTAGATTCAAAACTCGACGACTCCCCAGAACTCGGCTGACGTGGAAATTCCGACAGATCAACAGAAGGATGCAAAACTCCTCCTTCTATGCCGTAGATTCTCTTGAGATTGGATGCGGAAAAAGCCGAGTTTGCACTTACAATCCAATTGTCGTTATTTGCAAACTTACGAAATGAAGCCTCTATTCGAGCCCGCTGACGAGTTTGTAAGATATGCAGAAGTTTTGGCCTCCATCCTCCACTACCATCAGGCTTCAGATGACTTACATCATCGTGAATACCCGGCTTTGATTCAAGGAAGTGCAAATGCATCGGCTTGTCAGATGGAACTAGAGCAGGGAATTCCATCGAACCATTACCACCAGTTAGGTGAATAGCATCAGCCCATTGAATTGCTTCTCTGGCTTCCTCGAACCTATGCCATGCAGCCGCAGCACTACGTTCCTGGCCAGCCGTAATCTCATTCCAAATCCCTCCTTCAGCTTCCCATTGCTGTTCTGGGCATAGGACTTCAATTCCCATCGATTCAATCAGAGTTTTTTGCGAATCTCGTAAATTAAGACAGAGAAATTTCACCTCAAAATGCTCTGAAATTGCCGGTAAATTACGAAGTAAATCACGGGCCGCTCCACCATAGACAGTCATTGCTGCCTTGACAACAAGTAACCTCGTCTTGTCTCCGCCCACGCTGTCCCGTCGAACCGACTCGCTATGTCTGCATCGGTGAGAAGGTCCCGATGGGTTTCAAATCAATGCGGCAGGCTCGATAGAGTGATGGGTGAGGTCCCATGGCACCTTTCTTGCGTTCGTTGCGGCGAGACTTACCCAGGTCTCGAGTTACGATATCGATGCGATTGTTCGGGCACCCTAGATGTAATTCATGATTTATCTCAATGTGATTTAACCCGTGAAATTCTTGACGCGAGATTATCCTCAAAAGACCCGCTTGACCGCTCTGGAGTTTGGCGATTTCGCGAACTAATCCTACCTTTGGGCGACGAGAAATTGCAGGAGATTGCAGCGGCCCGAGGCGAAGGCTCGACAAACCTCTACAATGCCAGCGAAATAGGCCGGGAAGTTGGAGTCGAAGACCTCTGGTTGAAGCATGAAGGAGAGAACCCAACAGGTTCCTTCAAGGATCGCGGGATGACTGTCGGAATCACTGTCGCTAAACTCCTCGAAATGAACGCAGTTGCTTGTGCTTCAACCGGAAATACATCCGCTTCAATGGCTTCCTATGCAGCGATTTCAGGCATGGATGGATTAATTTTCATACCCGAGGGGAAGATCGCCTTCGGTAAGTTAAGTCAGGCCCTAGCATATGGTGCAAAGACCATCCAAATAGAAGGCGACTTCGATGATGCTATGGCCTTAGTTCAGGAGGTATGCGATAGTGAAGGAATATACCTCCTGAATTCAATTAATCCATTCCGAATCGAAGGGCAAAAAGCGATCGGAATGGAAATCATGCAAGACCTTGACTGGCAGGTTCCAGATTGGATAGTGCTGCCAGGCGGCAATCTCGGAAACAACACAGCCATTGCCAAGGGATTGTTGGAACTTCATGAGATAGGAATCATCGATCAATTACCACGCATTGCTGTCGTTCAGGCAGCAGGAGCAAACCCTCTCTATACAGCTTGGTCAGAAGGAACAGATATTCAACCAGTAAAGGCCGAAACAATTGCAACCGCAATCAAGATTGGGAATCCAGTTTCGTGGCGTAAATCAATGCGGGGAATTACCGCATTGGATGGAATAGTGACAGAAGTAACCGACGACCAAATCATGGATGCAAAGGCGATAGTCGATGCAGCAGGAATTGGTGCAGAACCGGCCAGCTGCGCTACAGTAGCGGGAATTAGAAGACTCGTTCAAGAGGGCGTAATTGACCCTCAGCAGCGTGTTGTAGGTATGCTTACTGGTAATCTATTGAAGGATCCTGATATAGTGGTTAATTATCACATGGGAGAGTTAGATGGAATCGAATCTCAAAGAGCAAACGCTCCGATATCTGCACCAGCAGATATAGATGAAATTAGACGCATAATCCGTCAGTGAACATACCGTTGATTGAAGAACATAAGGCGACTCGGGTGTAACATGGTAGACCTCGCCTCAATGCTTTTCGGAGACTTCCAAGATAGCATAGTTGCAACTTTCGGAGACACTATCGGTTGGATAGTTGGACACGCATTGATTGTCGGGCTTGTGGCATTGGTTTGGTACACTTGGGTAGGCCGAGAGCATATCCGCACACAGTCTGGTTGGGGCATGCCAGAAATCAGAGATGCCGCTACAATAATTGCCGTAACAATGGCTCAGTACATCGTTTATACAAGTAACCTAGATTATCCGGATGTCCCTGCGCTAGCAGTTGCATTTTCCGCTACTATGTTCGCACGCTGGTGTGTAAACGTCCTCAATTGAGTAGACGACTTATCCCCCAACGGTGAAAGGCCGCTGGCTCACTGTCTCATCCATGGCGGCCTTCGGCGACCATCCTCCGCTTCCTGATTCATTGGAGTCATTGTTAGCCGATGAGACTGCATCAACTGTATTTCTCAAGGCCGACTGCCCTCCTCGAGTAAAGGCTGGTCACATCAGTCAATTGAGATTGGAAGAAGTAGAGGGCGATGTTTGGGACAAGCCGATGTTAGAATCACTTGCAGAGGAGTTGGCATCGGTAGTCGAGCAGAATGATGCTCGCTCAGATTGCTTCATTGAAATCGAGCGCGAAGGCTGTAGAATTATGCAAATCGGAGACCTGCGTGTAACCTGCGCATGGCCACCATTCTCAGAAGCATGGGAGATCACAGTGGTTAGACCCGTAGCCCACCTCAAACTCAGTGATTACGAATTGAATGACGAATTGATTCGACGACTTTCAGACCATCACCGGGGGGTATTCGTCGTTGGAAAGCCAGGAAGTGGAAAGACAACCTTCGCTCAAGCAATAGCAGCTCACCTCGATGAATCGGTTGGGGCGATGGTCAAGACCATGGAAGCACCTAGGGATTTGCAAGTCCCACAGAGAGTTACTCAATACGCACCTCTAGAAGGAAATTTAGAGAAAACCGCAGAGGTGATTTTCCTAGTTCGACCCGACTTCGTAATTTTTGATGAGGTTCGAAGAGCAAGAGATTTCGAGATATTTGGCGATGTACGCCTCGCAGGTGTCGGACTACTCGGCGTAACACACGCAAACAGTGCATTGGAAGCCATCCAACGCCTTGTTGGAAAGGTCGAATTAGGACTAATTTCACAAGTTCTGGATACTGTAATCAACATCGAGAAGGGGAAGGTAAACGAAGTTCTCGAACTGAAGATGGTTGTTCGTGCACCTACTGGAATGGAATCAGATCTCAGTCGTCCGGTAATTGAAATCAAGCGATTCCCAAGCGG
>WTHI01000084.1:0-4206 GCA_011523185.1 Methanobacteriota archaeon | reverse complement strand
GAGCATCTGATTTGTAATCAGACGGCCGGGGGTTCGAATCCCTCCTGGGGCTCCATTTTTACTTCCTCTTCTAGACTAAGTTAGACTGTGTCTAGAAAAAAGGTCAAGTCCGATATAGAAGGGGAGTTACTTCGTGAGCGCGGTTATACTCGATGGTAAGGCCTTGGGATTGCGTATTGAGGCACATCTGGGCGAGAGGGTGTCTGCACTGAAGGAATCGGGGGTTGAACCCCATCTTGCAGTTGTACTGGCTGGAGACGACCCGGCAAGTCATGTCTATGTTAGAAACAAACAACGAGCTTGTGAAAGATGTGGAATAAAAAGCACTAGAATTGACCTTCCAAACAATGTTACTCAAGAGGAATTAATGCAAGTTGTTGCAAACCTAAACTCTGACGACTCTGTTCATGGAATACTTGTTCAAAGCCCCACTCCAAACGGAACAGACGAATTGGCCATAACCGAAGCAATCGACCCCTCAAAAGATGTTGATGGATTCCACCCTACTAATCTTGGAAGATTGGTAATGGGTCAAACAGATGGTTTGCTACCCTGTACCCCTGCCGGCGTGATGCAGATGATTGAGGATGCTACTATCGATCTATCTGGAAAGAAAGCAGTAGTCATTGGTCGTTCACGCATAGTTGGGATGCCTCTAGCGCTATTATTGGCTCAGAAGGGAATCGATGCGACAGTAACAATTGCTCATTCTAGAACACAGGATATTGCGGAAATCTGTCGAAGCGCTGACCTAGTTGTGGCAGCAATTGGCCGAGCTGCTACCGTACAAACAGATTGGATAAAGCCGGGGGCGACAGTAATCGATGTTGGAATCAATAGGGTTGTCGATGAATCAAGGGAAAGTGGTAGCCGTCTTGCTGGAGATGTGGACCCCGCTGTAACAGAGATAGCAGGGCATATGACACCTGTACCTGGCGGAGTTGGACCAATGACTATCTCGATGTTGATGAGCAATACGGTGAGAGCAGCAGAAATGCGATTGGCTTAGAACACACCAAGCTCAAACTTCCCATCCTCTGTAGCATGGATTTTTGGATCCCAAGGCGGAGAAAATGTGAGGTTTACGTGGACGCTATCAATACCCTCTGTGGTGAGAGCCGCTCGGTGTACTGCTGCCATCAGTTCGGGTGCAACTGGGCAACCTGGGCTTGTCAGAGTCATATCGATTTCAGCATGTGCGTCATCAATTCTAACTTCGTAAATTAGCCCTAAATCAATAACTGAGATTTTCATTTCAGGATCCTCAACCTCGATTAGAGATTCACGAACCAATGCCTCGTCGACCATAATTACGCCATCCTCTCCGCTTCTGAACGAACTCTCTCAAACATATTCAAAAATCCATTGGCTCTACTCGGAGTCAAAGAATTGCGAATTCCCATCGCATCTGCATAGTCGGGGGACATTTGTGCCACTTCTTTAGGATTCATGCCGTTTACCGCCATTGCGGTTACGGACATCAATCCTTGAACAATCTGTGCATCAGCCCCACCTCGCATGAGGAAATTACCCGATTCATCTCGACCACATTCTACGTGTGCTCTAGATTGACAGCCATGGACTTGATTTTCCTCATTCCATTCATCGGGAGGTAATGGGCTTGGGTGTTTTTTTGCATACTCAAATAGCAACTCATAGCGTTCCATCGAATCAAAGCAATCATCGAACTCCTCGACTACTGAATCGAGGTGCTCGGGCCATCGCCTCTCCGCCATGACGCACCCTCCCGATTGGTTCTATTCAATATGACGAGCGTATTTGCCTACCTCAAGCAAATCGCTCACATACATATCTCAAGTGCTCAACAAAGGACTGCGCCTCATCTAATGTGTTGTAAATCCAAAATGAGGCGCGATTTGTAGAAGGTACGCCTAATGCATCCATTAGAGGTTGAGCGCAATGATGACCAGTTCTGACTGCGAAACCTCCTTCGTCCAATAGAATCGCTAAATCTTGAGATTGAATTGAGTCGTGAAGGAATGATACCGCCCCGCTTGAGTTAGGATGAGTGGGGTCGCCAAAAATACGGATGCCTGGAATCTCAAGCATTTGGTCGGCAGTCCAAGAGGCGATATCGTGTATGTGAGCATGAACCTCCCTCATGTCGAATTGGCTTAGCCATTCTACTGCTGCTCCCCAACCAATAGCCTCAGCGATTCTAGGTGTTCCAGTCTCAAACATTGCATGGCCTTCTTGGAAGGTTGTACCTTCGGTTGAAACTCGTCTGATCATTGAACCACCGGTCATAAATGGACCCATTTCAGCCATCGCATCAGGTTTAACCAAAATACATCCGATACCGGTTGGGCCGGCCATTTTGTGAGCTGAAATGGCAACAAAATCTGCACCCATATTGTCGAAGAATATCCTCTCATGTGGTGCACCCTGAGCACAATCAAGGAGAACACGAGCACCTACAGCCTGAGATTTCTCAATGATTTCTTCCACAGGATTACGAATTCCTAATACATTGCTAGTATGGACGACACAGACTAGTTTAGCCCCTTCAAGGGCTACTTCGAAGGCTTCCATATCGAGGGTGAATGTTCTGGAGTTAATTGGCACATAACGAACTTCTACTCCCTTCTCTTTGTTGAGTTCCTGCCACGGAACTATATCCGCATGGTGCTCCATTTCTGTAACGACAACCACATCATCTTGTTGCAGATTATATCTCGCCCAACCATAGGCAACCAAGTTGATTGCCTCAGTCGCTCCACTCGTGTAAATCATATTTTCTGGATTAGTTCCAAAGTAGCGAGAAATCTTGTTTCTGGCTTCTTCCAGTGCAGTTGTTGCCTCATCGGCCAAGGTATGATTAGCGCGATGAGCGTTGGAATTGTATTCCTCGTAATATCTAGTCATCGCGTCGATAACAACCTGAGGCTTTTGAGAGGTAGCTGCGTTGTCAAAATAGACTAATTTCTTGCCATTGGGCAAGACCCTGTCAAGGATTGGAAAATCTGCTCGAATAGCCTCGATATCTAGAGCCATGGCTTGACCTCTTGGTTTGGCGATTAGATACCTCGATATCAATAGGTGGGATATAATATCTAAACAATTCACAAAGTGCCATTAAAATGACCATCTTTATGCACGGAGACCTAACTCGGGTGAACAATGACAACAACCTCTGGACAAGATGTGATCGATTCTCTCGGTGGACGGGACTTGAATCAAGATGGTTCTGTGATTAATTTGGCAATAGTCGGAAGTAGTCGATTTTATGATTTTGAAGTCTTTGAAAAAGCAATTGATAATTGGCTTGAAAATAACGGTTATCCGGATTTGATTATTGTCGGTGGAGCAAGCGGAGTAGATTACATGGCAGAAAGATGGGCTGACAATAGTTCAATCGAAATCGCTGTGTTTACAGAAGAATGGAGTGACCCGACCAGAAGCTTGGTCGATCAAGGGAGAGCAGAGGCTCCAAACACACTTACCGAAAAAATATTGAAAGGTGCTTCACATATTTTGGCTATGCCTTCACCGACCAGTAAATGGACAAGAATCGTAATTGATTTAGCGGCCGAAAGAGGCATTCCAACCTCAATTGTGGAAGTCGAATGATACTATTCTGTTGAAGTATGGATAGCCCCTCGCGTCATCATGGCGAAATTCCTGATGATTACAGCAACCTCCGGTACCAACCTAGAATTGGCGGAAAGATTTGCTAATGTTGCCAGAGAGAAAGGGCATGAGGCAGACATAGTTGATTTGGCTGCAATGGACTTACCTATGTTTACAGTTGCACGTTCTTCTGACCCTGAGCAATCTCCAGATGTTTCAGAATTAACTCAGCAAATGATTGATGCCGATGCTTGGATTGTTGTTGCTCCAGAATACAATGGGTCTTTTCCACCAACACTGAACAATGCAATCGCTTGGCTTTCTCGCGATTGGCAGAACTTTCGAAAGATGTGCACAGGCACCCCAGTAGGTCTTGCCACTCACAGCGGTGGTGGCGGTGCTCATGTAATCATGGCAATGCGTAGTATGTTCTCTTTCTTGGGAGCGGATGTAATGGGTAGAGCATTGACATCCGGCCGAAATAAGGAAGCAAATCCTGAAACTATCGATGCAATGGTCGACAACCTAGCTCGATGATTTATTGATTGAATGAGATAATCTGGTGCTCCTGCCGGGATTTGAACCCGGGTCGCCGGGATGAAAACCCGGAATGAT
>WTHI01000043.1:0-15927 GCA_011523185.1 Methanobacteriota archaeon | reverse complement strand
ACCCAAGAAGCAGTTCCCATGTCGCCCGGTACCAAAACAGGCTGCCCAACACTCGAGAATCTGTTGGCAAGCTCCGGGTGATCTCCACCTAGGGCCCTAGTCGCCCCTTTTCTATGGACACAACATTTGCAAGTTTTACCATGAACAACATGTTCCTCGACTTTTGCTATGTTGTGACTAACATCGTATACAACATCTAGTTCCCCATCAGATCCGAGTTGCTTTCTAAGCACATTTCTCAATCTCTGCGTTAGTGCGGAACGGTTTGCAAAGGCGTAATTTCCAGCCGCTCGCATCGCATCAAGATAGGCTGCTCCTTCCGTACTGTAAATCGGTGCTGCTGCAAGTTGTCTATCGCGTAAACGATAATCCCAATCTGGAGCAACCCAATGGTCTCCATCGCGTTGATATTTACTCTCTATTGTTGCCACGTGCTCACTACATACCTGGTGTCCGAGTCCTCTTGACCCTGTATGAATCATCGCGGTGACTTGACCTTCTCTCAAGCCGTATGCGTTCGCTGCAACCGGATCTTCTATTCTATCTACTACTTGCAATTCAAGAAAGTGATTCCCCGAACCTAATGTTCCAAGAGCCTTCATTCCACGTTTCTGGGCCCTTTCCCCCACATTTCTTTCCATACTCTCCAATAACCCATTGGATTCTATTGCCAGCAAATCTTCAGATTCTCCCCATCCAATATCAATTGCCGCTTTCGCCCCCTCTGAAAGAACAGAAGCCATAGTCGTCTCATCTAGTTGAACCCCACCTTTGCTGGTAGCACCAGCAGGGATTTGATTTGCAAGAGCGCCAACTAAGGATTTGGGCTCAATGTCTGAAATCTCCACATCTAGTGAACATAGACGAACTCCACAATTAATGTCGAACCCCACTCCTCCCGGAGATATTGCACCTCCTAATTCACCTGCATTTACGTCGGTAGCCACGACTCCTCCAATTGGAAAGCCATAGCCAAAATGCCAATCAGCCATTGCCCAAGCATCACCAACGATTCCAGGTATTCCGGCAGTGTTACAGAGTTGCTCGGGGGAACGATCATCACTATGAGCGTCCATATGCCTTTCATCTGAAATTAATACTGCATCAGTGAGCATAGAACCATGTTTGGAGATGCGCATTCGTCCGTCTCCATCACTGTGAAGATGCTCACGCCAAGCAGCGCTCATGACATCTCGTGAAGCACCATTGATTTCAACGCGCCGCAGCAGTATGAACAATTGCTTTCAAGACGACTTGTCCGATGGGTAGGCTGTAGGGAGGGGCAGTGATGGCGTTCGGAGAGACCAATATTCCCTTTTGGGAAGAGTCAGGACACTCATGCAGAGTTTGTTCTGTCACTGGTCTCAGGTTTTGGTCACGAGACGAAAATCGTACAACTTCTGGGGATACGGTTGAAGACTCATACACGTTTATTGGCAATCCAATAATCAAGGGATTTCCCATGCGTGGAAAAGAATTGAAAGATGCCATGCGCGAGACCTTCCTCGATTACTTTGAGCAGAGGGGACATGCTAGAATAGACCCATATCCAGTATTGGCTCGCTGGCGAGATGATATTCACTTGACCATAGCCTCAATCGCTGATTTCCAGCCGCATGTAACTAGTGGATTGGTGCCTCCGCCGGCAAATCCTCTAGGGATAAGCCAGCCTTGTATTCGATTAACCGATGTAGCCGCAGTAGGACGTTCTGGTAGGCATTTAACCACCTTCGAGATGATGGCTCATCACGCCTTTAATCGACCAGATGATGGAGATGTGATTTACTGGATTGATCAATGTGTTCGATATTGTGATGATATGCTGGTTAACACATTTGGAATAGAGCCTGCTGATATTACCTATATCGAAAATCCGTGGTCTGGTGGCGGAAATGCAGGTCCGGCTCTGGAAGTCATTGTCGGTGGGCTGGAGTTAGCTACTCTAGTTTTCATGAATCTAGAGGAGCATGAAGACGGCGATGTCGAAATCAAAGGACTTCGATACAGAGAGATGCCTCTTCAGATTATTGACACAGGATATGGTTTGGAGAGGTTTTGTTGGGCTGCGGCAGGGACCTCTACAATTTACGAAGCAATCTATCCTGAGTCCGTCGGTTGGTTGAAACAAATCGCCGGCTTTGATTCAATGGTTGAAGGATTAGGATTGGGTGTCGACACAGATGACTTACTCGCTGAATTATCTCAACTTGCTGGAATTCTCAACATTGATGTTGGAACCGATGTCGACTCATTGTACCAGAGACTCGTTGAAAGATTGGGTGACGGTGGCGTCGACATATCGGTTTCCGACTTAAAACGACTTACTGAGCCTCTTTCGTCGATTTATGCAATCCCTGATCATATGCATGCAATTTGTAATATGCTAGGTGATGGCTTAGTGCCTAGTAACGCAAAAGCGGGCTATCTTGTTCGAATGATGGCGCGTAGAGTTTGTAGAATGAAGGGGGATTTAGGCATCGATGTCTCCCTACGAGATTTGGCTGCACATCACATCGACACTCACCTCGATATGGATGGATTTGTCCAGAGTAGGGATGGAATTCTGATCATTCTAGATTTGGAAGAGGCTCGCTACCATGAGATGTTGAGAAAGGGAGAAGCCGCGGTTAGAACTGCACTCAGAGAACTTCCACAAGATGCTCACAATGCACCTGATGAGGTGCTATTTCGTTTAGCAGAAGAAAGAGGTCTCAATCCGGAAATGGTAGTTTCCATTGCAAGAAAATTAGGTTGGGAGAATCTCTCTGTTAGAGTGGGTTTCGCAGCTGATATGGCGGCTAGAAATGCAGAGAGAACAAAGGCCGCTGCAAAGGGTAAAGAAAAGGGCCATATTTTCCAAACCGACTTCCCTCCTACTAGACAAGATTACTATTCAGACACAAGTCAAACTGAATTCAGTGCAGTTGTTCTCGATTGTAAGCCATTAACAAAGGCACAAATCGACTCACTAAATCTATCCTCAGAGGTTGTGGAAATGCCTACTCATTCTGTTGTTTTGGATAGTACTCTATTCTATCCCGAGGGGGGCGGTCAACTGGGCGACCAAGGAAGTTTAGGAACCGCGAGAGTGGTCGATACTAGAATAGAAAGTGGAGTAATTTATCACTTGACTAATTCTTCCGTCGAAGAGGGCGATATTACTGGTAAAATCGATTGGGAAAGAAGACGGCAACTAATGGATCATCACACCGCGGTCCACATCGTAGGCGGAAGCGCTCGTGCTATACTAGGTCCACACATTTGGCAAGCCGGTTCGAACAAGGGTGGGCGATATGCAAGAATTGACTTAACTCACTACTCCAGACTTTCTCGGGATGATTTGGATAAGATTGAAGATCATGCAAATGACATCATCGCAAAGAATCCTGTTGTAGAAAAATTAGTTCTCGATAGAGCAGAAGCAGACGTGCAATTCGGCTTCGAATTATATCAGGGCGGTCCGCCCAAACATAGTCAGATTCGAATAATCAAAATCGGCGACCACGATGTGCAGGCTTGTGGAGGAACGCATCATGACAATACCGGGGAAGTTTCTGAACTTCGCATCATCCGGTCTAGTCAAGTCCAAGACGGGGTCGAGCGTCTGCAAATCGTGGCAGGGGAGACGGCACGCGAGCACGCGCGAATTCAGGAACGCCTCTTGAACGAATCGAGCGAAGTCCTTGGAGTATCTCCTGAGGACCTTCCAAGTGCGGTTTCACGTTTCTTTGATGAGTGGAAAACTCAGCAGAAGAAGATTGAATCGTTGGAGGCCGAAATCGTTAGACTGCGGACCAGCGGAGGTGGCGATGGCGCCATAGAAAAGGACGGAATTCGATACGCCGTTATGGAAGTTGATGGCGACATGAAAGCAGTTATGTCTATGCTAAGCCAATTAACACGAGACCCTCAAAATCCGACTCTAGCAGTTCTTGGAACCAGAGACGGGGGCGGGAAACTAATCGTCGCTAGCACTGAAGGTTCACTCGCGGCTGAGAAACATGACGCCACAGAAATTCTTGCCGCCATAGCCGGACACATAGATGGCGGCGGAGGAGGGCGACCGACAATGGCTCAAGGCGGTGGTTCAAACTCGGATGGTATACCCGATGCATTGGAAGCCGCTCGTAATCTACTCGGGTTGTGACAGAAATGGTCGAACAAGTCGATGTTTCTGCGCGTGCCGCTGCAATCGAATATGCGATTAGAGATGTTGTCGTTCCTGCCGTTGAGTTGGAGAAACAAGGGCATGAAATTATCCGGCTAAACATTGGAGACCCATTGGCATACGAAGGATTACCAACCCCTGACCATATGATTGCTGCCTACAAACAGGCATTGGATTCTCAGGATAATGGCTACGGGCCTTCATACGGAATTCCTTCTCTTAGGCAGGCGATTGCCAAAGCTGAATCTGGCAAAGGCTGGGATTGTTCAGAAGATGATGTGTACGTTACACACGGAGTAACCGAAGCCCTGCAAATAATCTTCGCCGCATTTCTAGAAGAGGGGTCAAAAGTACTGGCTCCAGGTCCTCATTATCCTCCCTACATGGCTTATCCTCAGATGTATGGCGCTAGCACAATTGAATATCGCCTCAATCCAAACGATGGCTGGCGAATTGATCTGGAAGATATCAAAGCCAAGATGGATGATAGTGTTCGTCTACTAGTGTTAATTAATCCAAATAATCCTACAGGAAATGTACTAACTTCTGATGAAATAGATGCATTGCTAGAGATTTCAAAAGAATACCCTAAGTGCACCATTATTGCTGATGAAATCTACGATGCACTTGATTTCACAGGCAAACTTTGCTCTATAGCCTCAAGATCGAAATCCTCCCCAGTAATCGTTCTAAATGGGGTTTCTAAGGTCTACTTCGCTCCAGGTTGGCGCATTGGCTACATGGCATGGCATGACCCTGAAGGATGCCTAGAGTTGGTTCGTGATGGAGTTGAGAGACTATTGAGAAGTCGCTTGTGTGCTTCTACTCCCGCCCAGCATGGCTACTTGGCTGGCTTAACCGATGAACATGATTGGCTAGAAGGGCATCGTTCCAGAGTAAAGCAAAGATTGGATTATTGCAAGGATAGAATTTCACAGATAGATGGATTGGAGTGCGAAGCACCAGGAGGTGCTTTCTACCTATTTGTTAGGATTACAGATGAATCCATAACTTCCGACAAACAATGGGTTCTAGATCTTCTCCACCAACAACATGTATTGGTTGTGCATGGCTCGGGGTTCTCTCCTGAATTCGGTTCCGGACATTTTCGTATGGTCTGCTTGCCTCCCATCGAAGTATTATCAACAGCCTTCGACCGAATTGACAAATTCATCAATGGATGATCGCATGGGATTTTTTGATTTCCTTAATCGAAATAGATCTCCATCTGACCCTGTCGAAAGCATAAAACAACGATGGTTATACCTTTCTAATGGATTGATAAAAGACAATTATTCCTCAAAAATCAATCATTACGGTGCTAGATTCTCCACCCATGGATTTGAGACATGGTTCTTGGGTTTAGAACAGAGGCTAGGTCAGAGTTTAGGACGTAGATTAGCCCATGCGGCTTTAGAGCATCAAGAATTTTTCATGAAAAATTCTGGGGTTAAAATCCCCTCTAGTAGAGATCCTAATAATTGGACGGAAAATTCACTAGATTGGCAAACCAGAGGCCTAGGAGTGTATAGAATATTAGAGGATGAGGGCGAAGTTAGACTGCTTGTTGAAAATCCCGCCTCATCTCCGATATGCTCAGGTTTACTTACTTCAGCGTGGGAAATTGCTACAGCAAAACGTCACCGTTTTGTTTGGACTCAGAGTTCTCAAGAAGGTCTAGTTGTTAGTCTGAATCTTGACCATAAGGACTTACCAAACCCTTCCGAACAAATCCTTCTCTGGCCAAATTCAGATAGTGATTCTGTAAATTACGAATTGACAGAAGAATCATGGGAAGACATAAGGGTAGAATCAAGAGGTGTTTGGTCAATAATGAATGAAAGAAAAATGATTATTCACAGAGATCTGATTCTAAGATTTGAAGAGTTCTGCCTTCCGTACATATCCACCATTGAATCGGGAAGGCAAGATATCGAATGGCCAATTGAAGATGTCGAGCGTAAGTTATGGTGGACATCCGCGGCTGATTCAATGAGGCAAATGCATTTTGCTTCCGGCTTACATATTTTAATTTCAAAGCCAGATGATTGGATTGGAATAGGGCGCAGACATCTGTCGATGAATGGTCTAGGAGCGGTTGAATCTGCAGAGTCATTTGACGAACATGGTGGTGTAAAAATCACCCTAAAAAATACATTTCATCCAGCAATCTCAGGAGGCGTATTATTGGCTTGCTGGGAACGTGCTCACGGAAGGCGTGGGAAACTAAAGTGTAAATTTACCAGCGGCTCAGTAGACTTATTTTTGTCCTCATCTGTCGATATAGCGGACTGACGTTAGAGATGCGTTATCGCTGAAACATTATATTCATGACTTGAGTCAACAGTGCAACCCCGTTAGGGGTTGGGTGAGAATTTTGGCTTTGAATCACAATCAATACGCAGTTGCGGCGATTGCCGTGACACTATGTCTAGCAGGGTTCTACACAATAATTGACGCAGGACTTTCGACTACCGAATCAGGTGGATTCGAACCCGCTGGGTCCGATGTTATAATCTCAGATGCAGAGGCCCAACAGACAGGTAGAGATTCTGATGGAGATGGCCTTCCAGATAGGATGGAACAGACTCTTTACGGTACAGATGACAATAATCCCGACACCGATGGGGACGGTTTAGAAGACGGCTGGGAAGTTGCTAACGGATTGGATCCTTTGGACAGTGGGGAGCCTGATGATCGTGATATTGAAAATACGAATGCTGATGGAGAGGATGCTGGTGAACAAAATGAAACGTTCCCAGACCCAGACAACGGTCCATATGGTGACCCGGATAGAGACGGCCTAACCAATGAACAGGAAGCTGCTATTGGAACAAACCCCACCGCTAGCGATAGTGACGGCGATGGTTTGAATGACCGCTGGGAATCACTTTACACTGAAACTGTACAAACCCCACAAGGACCTGTGACTCTATTAGACCCATTAAATCCAAACTGGGGGTGCCCTTTACTTACACCTCAAGTTGAGGCTGAAATGCAGGTAATCATTGGCACTAGCACCTGGAATTCTCTACCAGTTGGTCCAAACGGCGATCATTCTTGTGATTCAGTTCTGGATATCGACAGGCAGGGCCCAGATTCACTACCGAATTATCTTGAGGAAATATATGACACTAATCCGCTAGAAGAAGACAGTGATGGTGATTTAATCCCAGATAGAATTGAGGTCGGTTATGGTTCCCAAGAATTACAAGTTCACTGTGGCGTTCCTCAATTCGGAACCATAAGGTTGGACGCACCATACACTGATTTGATGAGTGGAGTTGGCGATTTAACTTGGTTCAATGAAGACATGGATGGCGATGGCCGTCTAAATGGGCCAGGTGATTGGGACACAGATGGCGATGGGATGCCTGATGGATTCGAATATTGTTACAACACTCTGCTAAATCCAGCGAATTCCACCGACGCCTACGGCGATGGTGATGAAGACGGCTTGAATAATGTCGAAGAATACGAGGTGGCTTACACCTGGGGTGCAGTCAATTTCACCAATCCATTAGTCGCTGATACCGACAGCGATGGTATGCCTGACGGATGGGAGTATAATAGCGGCATTCATCCTAACGACGGTAGCAACGCAGAAGAAGACCCTGATTTTGATGGATATGATGCAGATGGAGATGGAGCCGTTCGCTACACTGATTTGGTCGGTATCTCCACAGTACACAACATTGTTGTGGAAATCGGAGATTTCGTACAGGTTAATCGTACTGTAATGTGGGTCAGAACAGTTCAGGACAGCCAATATGTCAACATCCCCGTCAAAACACCAACCGAGGGATATGTTTACGCAATCAACGTCCAAGTAGGTCAAGAAGTCACTAGCCGTCTCCAAGACCTAGCAATCGTTGTTGAAGATCATGAGCGATTTACCAACCTAGATGAATATCGAGCTAAATTTAGCCCTGACACCGATTTTAATCAGCCAGAAGAAGATTGGGCAATTTTGGGACGTTCAACAGACCCATTGGTTCAGGACACTGACGGTGATGGCCTGATTGATGGTATCGAAGTTATTGGCTGGACCATTAGAATCGTGGATATGGGAGTTCGAGATGTTACTGTTTATTCAGACCCAGGAGTTTACGACACCGATCGAGATGGATTGTCTGATTCTACTGAATATTATGAAACATTCACCAATGCTAGCGATAGAGATACTGATAGTGATGGATTGGAAGACTTCACTGAAGCGGTTGACGGATTTATGTGGAATGGATCGGTTTACTTCACGAACGCCTCAATGTTTGATACAGATAACGATGGTTTGAATGACGGAGAAGAGGTAATCAATGGTCAAGACCAGTACATCACTCATGCAAATAATCCAGATACTGATGATGATGGACTTTCAGATGGAGGTGAGGTCCTGTATATCCCTCGACCTTGGCAATCTGCAACAAATCCATTGGACAATGATACCGATGACGATGGCCAACCGGATGGTTGGGAGATGCAGGTATTTTCAGTACAGCAGAATACAAATTCCCACAGTCTTTGGGTAACCACTCAGAATTGGTTACCAATCGGATGTACAAGTATGATCGAATGCGGACTTGGTCCAGGTGGATGGGTTTGGGATAGTTACCTCAAAGGTTTCCAAACATCTGGGGATCGTAATGGTGATGGTATTCTCGATCCTAAATATTTCATTCATGAGATGAATTTGACTGGATTCACAATCCCAAGTGATGGAAGATGGGCTCTAGACCCATCATTCGGTTCTATGCCGGACTCTGATTTTGATATTGATAATGACACCCTTCTCAACGCTCTAGAAGCCCCTGATAGATGGGATACCAACCCCGTTGATGACGACACAGATGGCGATTTACTAGCTGATGGTTGGGAGGTATCTGCATCCGAGAGAGCGATTAGCCTGGGTCTGGTTGACAACAATACCCTCGATGCTCTTGGTGCAAGAGGGCCAATGGATCCGAGAATGCCGGATTCCGACTTAGATGGTATTGATGACGGCTCCGAAGATTTCGATGATGATGGTCTGAATCGGACGCATTTACTGAATAGGTATTGTCCAGGTTGGGATGATCCACAAAATGCTGAATGTCACATTGACCCAACTACCGATAAGGGAGGTCGTTTCTATGATGACTTGGAGAATTATACAAATTATGAAGAATTCCAAAATAAGACTGACCCCGTATTAGCTGACACGGACGGAGATGGATGGGCAGATGGGTCTGAGGTTTACCACCAAGATCATGACAATGATGGAATGTGGTCTGGATGGGAATTTTACTTCGATTTCGACCCATTCGATGCAGCAGATGCGTTCGTTGATTCCGATGGTGATGGCTACAATAACAAGTGTGAAAATAAATGGAATACAAATCCAAAAGACCCTACTAGTTTCCCCAGTCAAGGAGAATTGTGTACGAACGATTAGTTCGTATCCCTTAGGTTTCATCACATAACACCCTCTCCGAGGTATTGGTGAGAATATGTCTTGGTGGGTAATGCCTACTACTGCAGATATCGGGTTTAGGGCATTCTCAGATAGTCCAACCGGTATTCTCAGAGAATCTGCCCTTGCCCTGCAGGGAATCCAACTTTCAGATAGAGGATTAGAATATCTAGAAGGACACATTCGTCACGTTGCTGAATGGAGTATACCGTTTGGTAGTGCAGATATTGAACGCACCCTCGTCAGATGGTTGGAAGAGGTATTGTACAATTCTTATGTCGAAGATAAATGGCTGGTAGAATCAGAATTATCTCTTGACGAGGAATATCTTCGAGCCCAAGTTTTGTGGGTTGAATCTAGAGATGTTGAATTGGAAATCGAGGTCAAGGCAGTAACTCTCCATGACCTTGTTGTGAGAGAAGTAGGTTTGGGAGAGATTGTCGATGGAGTTGAGGGTGTACCTTCGTTTGAAGGACCAGGCTGGATGGCACAAGTTGTATTGGACATTTGAAGGGATTAAGCTAATCCTTCCCAGATATAGAATATGCCACTAGCGACTATTCCAATCATTACACCATTATGGATCCATGTCGATTTCAAAGCCTTCAACCACCTTTTCCCAACCCTAACTCCAATGATTGCCGAGACGACTAGAACCAGCGTGATTTGGGAGTGTGCTAGTAGTTCCTCAGGTCTGAAGATAAGATAAACAGGAATTCGGGAGAGATCTACGCATAGTGCAAGAATACTTGCAGTAGCGGCATAAGCCATTTTGTCGGGTAGTCTGCGAGTAAGGAACATCGCACGCAGAGCTCCTTGGTGACCGGACAAACCACCCATGAATCCTGAACCGAATCCGCCGATTCGGTCATTGGCTTCTGGAATACGATATCCAGTCCATTTTTCTGATATTGTTAGAATTGGTAGAATGATCAAAAATAATCCGATCATTACCAATAAAGGATTTTGAGGCACTTCATTCTGTAAAATGGCCCCTAACACTGCTCCAATAACTAACCAAATTCCATAATGCTTGAAAGCGGTTAAATCCACAGAATCCCACATACTCCAGCATTTTGCTGCGTTGTGTGCACCATGTACAACCGCAACTACAGCAACAGCCTCATGTGGCGGCATTAGTAGCAAGGCGAATGGAGTAAGCATAGTCGAAAGCCCAAAACCGGCTGGGACCGTTAATGCAGCAGCAAAGAAGGCACCAATAGCAGCGATTACTAGGATTTCGTCCACATCTGGCTGTTAGCAATTTAGGATGTAGGCTTTTTCCCACAAGAGTCTATGAAATATTGATTATTCCTCAACATTGAACCTCTGATAAACTTCATTGGTAGTTTGAGTTACTCGAATAAATGTGGTACATTTTGGCAAGTCCTTGATTCGCCGAGCACCTACGTATGAGCATGCAGAGCGAACACCTCCAAGGATAGCCTGAACTGTAATTTCCAAAGCCCCTCGGTAAGGGACTCGAACCTCTTTACCTTCTGGAGCCCGATGCTTTGCAACTTCCCCATAGTGAGTTTCCATAGCCTTGGCGCTAGACATTCCATAGAATGACTTGTACTGTTTCCCATTTTCTCCAGTGACGAGTTCTCCACCCGATTCATCATGGCCAGCAAACATCCCGCCTAACATTACGAAGTCGGCACCGGCTGCGAAGGCTTTGGCTACATCACCAGGACTTGAACAACCTCCGTCGGCCATAACATGTCCAGCCAGACCATGTGCGGCGTCTGCACATTCTGCAATTGCTGAAAGTTGAGGATAACCGACACCCGCTACCTTTCGAGTTGTACATACTGAACCTGGTCCAATTCCAACTTTGACAATATCTGCACCGGCTAGAATTAACGCTTCTGTCATTTCTCGGGTTGCGACATTACCGGCGATAATTATTGAGGAGGGGAATTCAATCCTGACCCTCTTTACGAAATCCAAAAACACCTCTCGATAACC
Organism: Methanobacteriota archaeon; assembly: GCA_011523185.1. Classification (GTDB taxonomy): domain Archaea; phylum Thermoplasmatota; class Poseidoniia; order Poseidoniales; family Thalassarchaeaceae; genus MGIIb-O1. The sequence goes on along the minus strand of WTHI01000043.1, from coordinate 4,339 downwards.
GTTTGCAACGTCAATACAAATCAATTTGGTACCGGAATTAGTACCCATCTTGCGCTTTAGTAAATCAAACGAATTATCGGTTGAGCCACAGGTAACAGCAACGTATTCTGGGTCAATTCCATCATTCCAAGCGGCTGCATAATCTTTGGTTGAGTAGAATTTTTGCATACAAGTCATCATTTGGTGTTTTTGTAATTCTGCAGCCACGCTGAATAGTCCTGTGGTATCCATATTGGCAGAAACAATTGGTACGCCGGTCCAAGTAGCATCGGAGTGGCGAAATGTGAATTCGCGAACCAAAGTAACGTCCGATCGTGAAACTAGCGTACTGCGCTTAGGTCTAATCAATACATCATCAAAAGTGAGCTTCACATCGTGTTCTACACGCATCTGAACCTTACTACTCCAACGAAGGTCCATTTAAGACCGTTCTGACGGATTCTATTTCCATTAAAACTCAAATTGTTCTATGGTGCTCGTGCCGGGATTTGAACCCGGGTCGACGGATCGAGAGTCCGTCATGATGGACCGAACTACACTACACGAGCGTGTAGCACGGCGACTGAGGCTCTGTATTTGAAAACGATGGAGGGCCTATTTTTACGGTGGATATTCACTTTCACTTTCACTTTGCACTCTTCAGTCTTCATTGATATGCTGATCAAGCGACATTGGACCATGAACCGAAGCCCAAACTGCGATAGTCGCCTAATTTACAGAAAGCGGCCAGAACCTGTACGTGTAGTGTCATTTTCTAGCCTAAACAAGACAACTGGTAACTCTACCAGGCGTAATTCGGAGGTATTGGTAAACTCATCCAACGGAAATGCTACAGACGGTCTATGGCAACCTATGCCAAAACGTGCGATAGAGGTTAATGTCAGCCCTTCTAGCTGGAGTGGATTGCATTCCCGCGTTCTTGCTTCGAGAAAAATCACAGTGGAGGCTATCTGATGTCCCGTACCCGAAGATTACGAGAAGCCGTATTGGTGCTACTTGAAGAAAAAGGAACAGCCAATACGGTAGAGGTATTTGACCATCTAAATGAGAGATTTAGGTGGGGTGCTACCATGAATCAAGTAGGAAATATTCTAGCTAAAGATCCTCGCTTTGCTAAGGTGGGTCATCAAAGAGGTCAATTCAGAGGCAGTGTTTACACAGTCTGCGTGTGGTCATTGTCAACCGAACCACTGATTCCAGCAGTTTAATCGTGCAAGGAATGAAGACTGACATAGTCTTCCGTAAAGCGTGGGAATGGTTCGAGACTGGCTAGATTTATTCCGCGCGGGAAATTGTGTTACTGGATTTGTAGGAGTATTCCTTGGAGCAATTCTTACTCTAGAGGATTTTCCGACAGGTGATAATCTCAAAATTACTGCACTCTTGGCATTGTCGGTATATTCTTTCATGGCATCATGGAATGCTCTAAACGATTATCTTGATCTCGAAATAGATAAAATAAATCGACCAGATAGACCCTTGCCTTCTGGACGAATAAGTAAATCTTTAGCCTTGACCGCCATTATATTGACTTGCGCTATCTCTGTAATTTCACTATTCCTAGCAGGGCAAATTGCTAATGAGATGACGGACAATTTCGAAGATTGGTATCCTACCATTTTCATTTGGCTTATCGCCTTAACTCTCCTAGTAAATTATGAAGATGACCGAATATTATTAGGGTTGAAAAATAGGGGGTTACCTGGAAATCTAGCCATTTCAATATCTGTCGGTTTAGTAGTTTTATTTGGCGCAGCGGGGTTGTTTGACCCACTTAATGAACGGGCTGTATCCTTGTTTTTCATCGGAACGCTATACAATTTATCTCGTGAGATAATCAAAGATGTTGAAGATATGGAAGGGGATGAAGGGCGAAATACCTACGCTATGAGAGCAGGTGCTGAAAACGCTCGATTAGCCTCTTGGGTGATTTTACTAATCACTCTAGTAGCTTTACTCGCTCCCTTTGCCTTGGGAATATTTGATTTAATTCACATGATTTTCATAGCACCTGGGTTATTTACACTGATGAGTGTAAAGAAACATATCTATTTGGCAGAAGACACTGCTGCATCGAGATTGATTAAAATCTCAATGACTTTGACAATGATTGGCCTAATTTTAGCAGCATTGATGTAATTACATCTCATTGTAAGCATGCCAAGCATCATTATTGCACAGATAAGTAAGAATTGACATTTGAGCCCACATCCTATTCTCCGCTTGGTCCAAAACTATGCTATTGCGAGAGTCAATTACGGCATCAGTAACTTCCTCGCCTCTATGAGCTGGCAAACAATGCATGAATACATAATCATGATGAGCGTGTGCCACTAATTCCTCATTTACTTGAAATCCTTCAAAGGCAGAAAACTTGTCAGTCATATGTTCTTCACCCATAGAAACGAAAATGTCAGTATAGATTACTGCGGCATTTTTCACGGCCTCGATTGGGTCATTGGTGCCAATTATTTTCGCTCCAGTCTTAGAAGCAATGTCTTCACATCGTGAAAGTACATTTGAGTCAGGCTCCATACCAACTGGAGTTGCATATTTGACATCGTAACCTAGTGCTAATCCTGCAAGTGCTAGATCGTGGAATACATTATTTCCATCACCAACCCAAGCGATATGACCATCTGAATTAGCATGCTCGCGTATCGCCATTAAATCAGCTGCAGATTGACAAGGATGGTGTAAATCAGATAGAGCATTGATTACTGGAACAGTAGCCGTTCTAGCCAATTCCTCTACATCTGCATGGCCAAAACATCGGTAGGTTATACCATCCAAAAAGCGGGATAATACGGCCGCAGTATCTCCAATGGACTCTGATTTTCCTAATTGAATATCATTGGCAAGTAGGGTCAAGGGCTGTCCTCCAAGACGACTTACTCCAACTTCAAATGAAACTCTAGTTCTTGTAGATGGTTTTTCATAAATCGACCCGATTGACATACCTTCTAGGGGTTTGAAATCCTGATGAATAGACTCGTCATTTTTGTATTTGATTGCCCAATTAATTATGTCGTCCAAATCATCAATCAAATCATCGATAGCTAGCAAGTGCTTCTTCTCATTGTTGCTCATGTTCAATATCTCCTGCAAATCCATCTCTCATATCGGCCATTCCGCCAAAGATTGTTTGGGCAAAGGTTAGCATATCCGCTAAGCCTTCTTCCTCCTCGCTGGAAAGTGGGATTAGCCCTGGTTGAATTGCGGCATGTTGCATCATCCTAAGTTGGCCAATGGCGAATTCGGCTCGCGAAGTACTGGAATTTTGATCCATAGATTCAGCAGCGGATTCCTCGTATAGTGCGGCTTCCAAAACATCGAGATTCTCTCCCCATTCGAGAATTTTGTCCAATACTTCAGGTTCTAGTAAATCTGCTTTTGAGAGAAAGTTTGCTGTTGGAAGTCCTAGTCTAAAGTGAACGATAGAGGAAAGGAGCATTTGAGATACAAATCCACTAGGTGTTTGTGACAACATAGGGTCGAATAGGAAAGCGAGACAAGCACGGCCTTGGCCCAAAACTTCGACCAAATGGCTGCTTGCCTCGCGGAATGCGAACAATTCAACTTGCCCAGGGGTATCAATAACCAAAATGTCTCCTGAAATTCCTTCAATCTCATCGAAGACATCTAGAGCCTGTGAAGCAACTAGGTCGGCAGCAAGAATTTGAGCCCCATTGGGTCCAAGGTCATACTCATCCATAACATCGGATAAAGAGACTAGATCTCGCACGTCAAATTCGGGGTCATAATGGACTCTTTCTGCACCTGGGTCGAGATTAATTGTCAGTACATCAATCTGTAAAAATCGTGCCCAGCGCTGAAACGCAGTGACAAGACTACTCTTTCCAGCACCTGCTGTTCCCACGACGAATATTACTGGAGGAGTGGTTCCGTCTTGATTGCTCACGAGTCATTGCTGAGAGGAGCAGTAATTCAACCATTCGTATTTTGATTCAGTCCGTAGGACTGTGGGCGAGCAATGGTTAAACCAATCCAATGCACGTCAAGACCTACCTCAGAGGGTGCATCTGCCATGTCCGATACTCCACCACCACCTCCGGGAATGCCCCCTATCCCTCCACCTCCACCACCTCCAGGCTTCAGCTTGGATGATACAGAGGACGAAGTCGGTCTTGGAATAGAGGATGATTTAGATGATGATTCGGAGATGGAAAAAATCTCTCAATTCACAGATGAATTGCCTTCTTTAGATGATAGTGAGTCACCTCCACCACTACCCGCTGGATTAGATACGCCCCCGCCGCTTCCACCTAACTTCGACACACCTCCACCCCCTCCGGTTGGTTTCGATACACCTCCGCCC
>WTHI01000105.1:0-4371 GCA_011523185.1 Methanobacteriota archaeon | reverse complement strand
CCATCCATGTCATACTTTAGGCCAAGAATAATCACTCCCGTATCCCAAATTCCATCTCCGTCATTATTGTAATTTCCATCCCCGTTTTCATCTAGTAAAGGATGATCCTGTGTATCCATAACAAATGAAGACAACAAACTTTCAGTTTGAGAAACTAGATTGTCAAGATTATCTTGGTTATCCGGAATACTGTATCCATAGAATGGATTTAATTGTGCAATTGAGCACCCATCTCGTTGACCTGTAGGTAACCCGTATTTTTCCACGGCACAATTGAAGCGATAGCTGGAAGAATTTGCCTCCTTAATCACCTGTGCCGGAGATAGTATCCACACGACTCCGTCGAGATCTCCGCGATCATCCTTATGTTCATCCAGACCTGAACCATAACCCCCATTTCCATAATTTAGGTCATCGCCTTCTAGCCAAGATAACTGTTTCAAAATATCGACACTGGTTATGTTTTCCGTCCCTCTACAATCGTAATCTCCATCATCCGCCGGACCTGATTCGCACCTCTCGTAAATGGCATTATTTGTCTGCACATAGAGAATCATAATGTCGGTAGACCATTGAGTCCGGACCTGTTTGAGCAAATCCGTAGAATCTGCATCATCGGGAAGGTATATTTCCACGTCTTTGTCTATCTGTTGCCCGAAATCTAGTGATTTTTGACCTACCAAAACTGTTGCGATAACTAGTAAGGCAACAATTAGACCAGGGCTGCGAAGAATTGCTGAATACCAAAACTCAGTGAGCCTCTGTGCTATTGCATGGCCTCGCTTAGAGCCTGCATTTAGCAAGTAATCTACATAGTCTACAGCATCGCCAATTGGAGAAGAATCAACTTTCTGGATTACCTTCCCTCCGGCCTCCCTTATGGGCTGAAGTCGCTCAAAGAAGCGCTCCCAAAATATCGCTTCATCATCGCGCTCGTCATCGGGCACGAGAATGGTGCCCCCACCGAGCCCACATGAAACAATCGCATGAGCGCTCGGTGGGAGGCTGATTTTCAATCAGTTCTCTGAGAACTGACTTACAGTGGTTACAGTCTGCTGCCCTTCTAATACTCGGCGCAGAGCTGCGATACTGATCACAAGTGGCACATACTCAGTTCCGTCAGCGGTTGTGTATGTGTGGCAATTACCAATTGCGTCTTGATGCAAACTAATCTTTAGCGCACCTCCGGCTTGGCTTTGCCTAGCCCACCCAACAAGGGTGGTGTTCTGTTCATTCTCGGGCTGTTCTTTTTTGCTTGATGTCTTTGGCATATTTTCTTACCTCCAAGTGGAAGGTCGAAATGCGGACCTAGATATGAATGGAATAAATGAGAGGGAAATGAAACTGAAACTGGAACCTCGAGCACACTGCCGAAGGCTGTGGGCCCAGAACTCACCGTCGAACGGCTGAAAGTGAATGAGCGTTTGGTGTTGGCTAATTTTTGAAATTTTTCATTAAATTATCCTAGATCATTAATTTGACAATTCGGCGAATGGCTCAAAGTAGATGCATTGGTGGCGCAACCATGGAACTAGTCACAGGAGGCGCAGGATTCATCGGATCTCACCTGGTCGACACATTGGTCGCACAAGGAAAAAGAGTTCGCGTGTTTGACAATTTTTCTAGTGGAAGAGAAGATTTCCTAGCCCACCATCAGGGTTCTGGAATGGTTGAAATCGTCAAAGGTGATCTACTTGATTTTGATTCATTGAATTCAGCAATGGAAGGCATAGAAACCGTCCATCATTTGGCTGCAAACCCCGACATTCGTTTAGGCACGGAAGTTACAGATACCGACTTACGTCAAGGTACTGTTGCAACATACAATGTACTTGAAGCAATGAGAAATTCTGGTGTTAAGAGAATTTCATTTTCCTCATCAAGCGCGATTTATGGAGAGGCGAATGTAATGCCAACGCCTGAAACATATGGGCCAGTAAAGCCAATCTCTCTTTATGGAGCTAGTAAGTTAGCAAGCGAGGCACTAATCACCGCATGGTGTGGAACATTCGGGGCTAAATCTTGGATTCACCGCTTTGCAAATATCGTTGGCCCAAGAGGAACTCATGGAGTGATTTACGACTTTATTCACAAATTGAAGAATGACCCTAGTAGATTGGAAGTTTTAGGTAATGGATTACAAGAAAAATCCTACATGTCTGCAGAAGATTGTGTTAGAGCAATGGTACACATTGTAGACGGTACCGATGATGCAATAAATCTGTACAATCTAGGTACTGGCGATACTTGCTCAGTCAGAAGAATCGCTGAAATTGTTGTAGAAGAGTCCGGGCTAGAGGGTGTTTCAATTGAATACACAGGTGGCGACCGAGGTTGGGCTGGTGATGTTCCAAAGACAAGTCTAGATGTGGAATATTTATTCTCAACAGGATTTGAACCTACTATGCAATCAGAGGCAGCAATCAGACATACCGCTAGGGCACTGATTGACGAAATCGGCCTATGAGATAAACTCGAATTGCTAAATCTGCGCCTCGGATTCATAACTGATGGGCTTGACGAGCGAATATGAGTAAGCGCTGGTACCAAGAGAATCGGCGCGACCCATGGCGTCGACAAGCCAAGTCCAAAGGATACAGGGCTCGTTCTGCCTACAAACTCAAACAAATTCAAGAGAAGTTTCAACTGATCAGAGAATCCGATGTTGTTCTAGATGTAGGATGTCACCCAGGTGGATGGACGCAGGTTTCGGTTGAAGAGGCTGGGCTAGAAGGTGTGGTGATTGGTGTTGACTTGAAATCTACATCTCCTGTTGAAGGTGCAAGTATCATTCAAGGAGATATTTCACAACAAGAGACAATTGACAGAATTGAAGAATTACTAGAAGGAAGAGAACTGAATGTTGTCTTGTCAGACATCTCACCAAAATTGACTGGAAGATATGATACAGACCAAGCCATTTCGCTAGAACTCTCGACCATGACTCTGGATGTAGCAATGGGGATGTTAGCCCCAGGGGGTGCATTTGTTACCAAAATATTCCAAGGAGTTGGTATTGAAGGTTTGATTTTGGCTGCTAAAGATAGGTTCGCTAATGTCCAACGTTTTGCCCCTATGGCTAGTCGTAATGCCTCGTCTGAGACCTACCTAGTCTGTCGTAATCGTTTGCCTAAACCACGCAAGGGGGCACGGGGGAAGAGTGCTTATTCACAGGTTCAAAAACACCTCACAGAAGTTGGAGTGAATGTAGAGGAAGATGACGATAAACAAGAAATTGTAAGCGGTTTTCGACGGTTAACTAAGAAAGAAGAGGAATGAAATCGTTCACTTTCAATTATCCCGTAGGGGACTTTCAGTTTCACTTTACCCCCCTAATTGGGATTGATATTGTAATGTAGTTAGTACAAACGATTCAAATGAATAAACTGAGCAATATAGAAAAGAAAATTTTGACTGATTCTAAAGAAAATAGCGTAGGCCGAATTCGTGGAAGACGTAAGACGAAAGTAAGTCGATTGAAAGCAGGCAGCCCTGTATCCTACCTAGAAGTTCTAGTCTTACGTAGATATCCGCCTAGAGTTGTTTCTAACAGAAATTGGACCGGCCGGGTCGCCGCTGCCTGTGGACGTGATGAATCCGGAGTTGTAGGATTGGTACTTTGGGATGAACAAATCGAACAGGTTGCTACAGGAGATATTGTTCAAATTACAGATGGTTGGTGTAAACAAAGGCTCGGAGAAAGAGTAGTTTCAACTGGTAGAAATGGTACTCTTCGAGTGATTGAATAATTACTCAGAATCTCTATCATATGGGACAATGTTTTGCCATTCAGAGGCATCTGAACGAGCTACTATTGCCTCAACCCAATCTGTATCCGAGCAATTGAACACCTCGTGAGGAAGTCCGGGTTCGATATAGAACATATCTCCAGCACTATGTACTACTGATTTTCGACATCCGGGCCCAAATTCGTGCCTCACGGATCCCTTGAGTAGGAATATCATGACATCGAAATCAACATGGATGTGGGCAGCGGCGACCCCCCCAGGAGGGATGAAGGCCTTGTTCATCGACAACTTCGTCGCTGGCGTGTTCTTCCCAGATAATCCCGCCCCATACTCGATATTATTCCATCCACGAACCTTATCGATTTCTCTCAACCCATGTATTCCGCCGGCATCCTCGACATATTTTGACAGGTCAACCTGTTCGCCTGTAAGTGAAAGTTCAGATTTGTCCATCGCTATCCCTGAGATTCCGTAAAGGCTTGCTGATTTCAACCCATTCCAAGTTTGAAATGAGAATACTGAGGGGATGTTACTACCATCTAGTCGTCGGTCAACGCTAAAAGGGAGGGGTGGCTCGCCCGCCTCGCTGAGGGACAACGTAATGGCAGCAAGAACAGACATC
>WTHI01000032.1:0-4405 GCA_011523185.1 Methanobacteriota archaeon | reverse complement strand
CATGTATATCAAAATTGTCACACTCAACCCATCCACAAACATCCTTCTTACCTGCGTCATTTACCCTCCGTGCTGCATTGACTTTGTTGACTAAATTGCATCCATACATTTCGATCTGATACTTATTAGGATCAAGATACTTGACTGTACCATCCCATGCCTTGATCTGCCAGTGCATATAGTGCTGACCTCTTTGCAAGTGAAATCGTACTTTGTATTCAAAACATTCCATAGTTGTCTCCTTTCCCCTAGTATACATTATCGACATTCTATTGTCAAGACTTTAATATTTGGCTGACTGTACTCATCCTTACTCTATCTTACTATATTAGGTGCGACATTACCCAGCGTCCATACGATGTTGGTCCAATCTTCCCCGGCCTAGCCGGAAGGTATGGAAGTCGTTTGCAGACTATGACCGAAGCCATCACTGGGTCTACTCGCCGCTTTGAGGTTTGTAATGTATTGGCTATGGTCGCCGGGACTTGCACCCGGTAGGTCGTCTTTTGAACTAATACCCACAGACTTGGATAATCATTCAACGGTCTGTAACGCCTAGGCTTCTATGCCCGCCACATCATCATTCTACTATATAATATCGTCATTGTCAATAGGATACTTTAAAAAATATATAAATAATCGTAAGTCCTTGCCAGCAAACAACTTACGACGACGGTGCGGGCCCGGTTTCCTCCTTATTCGTCAAAGTCTTCGTCGTTAGATCCCTCCAGGATATGATAACATTCTTCTAAGATGTCACCCGTATCCCATACGATTGTACCCTTATCTGCACTAACATAATCTCGACAGCCACGTTCATCGAAATACGTGTATTCATCTAATACCTCACTTCCTGTTAGGTGATCTAAGAATACTTTCAGAACTATCTCTTTTTTGCCAAGGTCTGCATTTATTACTTTCCTAAAATTACCAGATGCTACATAGGCTTTCATGCTGTCACCTCTTCCTTCTTGAGAATCTTCAGGGCACTTGCGGCTTCGCTACCCTTCGGCTGTACTCCGTGAATCAGTAGGGCAAAATCCTGATGGGCCTTGGTTGGATCGCAGGCGTGACTATCGTCGTTGTCGATTTCCAGACCTAGATCGGCGGCCTCCTGTCTTGAGAACACTACCTTAGCAGATCGTAAACCATGCTCTGCTATAAGATGATCGTCACGACCACCGTATGATGCAGTCAGAACAAGATTAGTCGGTACAAGGTCACGACTACGAACCCAATACGTCAACGACTTTGTATAGGCGTAGAATAATACTTCCGGGTTACGCTCTGCGACTTTGATCCATGCCATGAAATACTTGTGACTAAACATATCGCCAGACACATGGATACGAATGACTCTGGCATCTTTGGGTAATGCTGAACACAAGGCGTCTGCCATATCGTCAGACGTTTCTAGTGCATGGATAGCGTCATGGTTACGCTTACGACTTTTGTATGTATTGGTAAACAATACTTCTTGACTAGCAGAAAAACAACGGAATTTGGTATTGGGGCCATCTTTGATTCTGCGACTACCATCGGCCTGTTCTTCGGCTTGAGACTTGCACAGGAAAGCGAAAGGACAGTCTACCCCCGATAAAATATCGAAAGAATAAACTTTGGGAGTAGACCGTCCTATCTTTTGGCCTAACCACCGCTTGAGCACAGTAGAGGCGAGCTTGTATAGTTTCTTGAGTTTGGTATTAGCGGCTGAAAACTTGAGCATGTGGTTGTCTCCTTGGGTATGCTGTCATTCTACACTATACATCGTCTATTGTCAACCATAAACTTTACAAAATTTTTCGCTCTTTTTTGGCTGACTATGCCACTAATGCCAGCCGGTAGGCTTAGGTGTGACAGAATGGGGATTGGCACAGAACGTGCGGGCACGACCGAACCTAAGTCATTGCTGGGCAACAACTTAGGCCGGTTCGCACACACCACGAGAGGAGAGCGTTACGCCACAAGTCTACCGAATAGCGGCTTGCGGCAATTCTTGACACGTTCGCAATAGAACTGTCGGATTTCACCGTCGTGCAATTCACACGTTACAATGTGATTTGTACGCTTGAAATGCGGATCGCCTTTGCGATAGTTGGAAACCCTGTTCATTCTCTGAAGCGTAGCGTCAGAAAACCTGAAAGGCTTGTCAAGAACCCTTGCGAGTACACGCTTTGGATCGCCATTCAATGGCTGCATGTACTCAAAATTGAAAACCTGTCCCGGTTTGGCTTCGCATAGATTAGCACGGAAACCACCGTAAACAGCGTAGATGCTGAAAGCTACCAATGCGATAGCAGCAGCAGCAACGATACCAACCGAAATCATCAAATTATCCATAGTAAAAACTCCAAAGTGTGAAACTGAACCTGACTATTATACCATACGCCTGACAACATGTCAAGCGTAAACTCTCATACCTTCCTGAAAAGGTGTACCATCGGCAGTGAACCATTCCCAATTTTTCTGGAATACCTTCACTGGACTATATTTATTAATTCTGTTTTTTGTTGTATCCGTTTTATGTCCACCATTCCGAAGGGTAGCACTATTATCGGTGTGAATCGTTACAACGTCTGTACTGTACAGCCGGACAGCTATACTCCCATTGTGCAAAATTCTAGCATATGTATTATTTCCTATCTTACGCTCTAGTCTGCAAGTTTTACCGTGAACCAATTTAGTCAATTCTTTGTGAGTCATAACTTTTCTCCTAAGTGTTATATCGACATTCTACCAGATAAACTTTAGTTGTCAAGCGAAAAATTTGGCGTTTTTTTGGCTGACTATGCCACCTATGCCAGCCGGCAGGCTTAGGTAGGACAAATCAGCATTTGGCACAGCATATGCGGGCCCCGTCGCTGTAAGTCCTTATACAGCAACGAGTTACGCCGATTTATAAAAAGTTAGGTGGAGCTGCTGATCCTTCAGTCAGATGTAGCAGTATCGTAAGGGTAATTCCAGCTATAAGGGCTATTCCTAACAGCTTCATTGTGTCTCTCTGTCGTCGATTCATCAAGTTCCTCCTCAAATAAAACGGTGTGAATACTCCACATCAGAGCAATTCCAACACTATAGCCAATCACAACACTTAGAAAATCTAAAGTAAAAATATTCATTGTCCTGTATACTCCTCATAAGAAAAACTCTGAACGCCGCCACGATACTGCTCCTCTACAATACCTGAAATAGCTGCTAGATTTTCTTGTCGATTCTCTGGTGTGCTAAGATCAATTCTAGGCACTGCTACCATTATCGACAGGTTGCGTTCCTCCTCTCCAGTAATTTCATTAACAATATTAGTGCAATCGTAGTATCGAAAATTTGGATCCATCATGCGGTTGCTCCCTTCACCTGCTTAAGTGTATCATATCTCTCAGCTATTTCAAGTGCAGAATATAGAAAATCTTTATTTCTTAGAAGTCTTTTCAAATCCCTTCCCTTGCTAGAGTGTACATATCCTCCGTAGTAATGATCTAGTGAAAGCGAATGATCGTCCCACATCATATCTACTATTTCATTGTCGTGTTTTTCTGTGTGCTTGACTTCAACAAATTCTTCCGCATCTTGCAAGCTGTCAAAAATCTCTCCGTCTACTTCGTAAATTACTTTGGTGCTGCGTTTAATCATCTTTCAACTCCTCTACAGTGTAAAATGGTGTTTGCTATTCTCATTCCGTCCTTGTCGTCAGTTTCCCAACAAGCCAAGTAATATAATCTTACCAATCGAGTCGAGAACTTGTCAAGTATATCGTAAAGACTTTGTTCTCTGTATTCATTCATTTGCCGTTCCTCCATCGCTCTAGTAAAACCTTTGAACAAATTTTAACACGTTCCCAATCCTTGTCAAGCTGTCCTGCTAATAACTGGGATTGAATATAGGCTGTGGTTTCTTGTCTTAACAGTACTATCTGTAATTGTTCAGACATTATTTTATATCCGTGAATGATCACACCCCCCAATCTTCTGGATAGTCGAAAATATCGTTCACGCAATCGTAGTCGTTACCATATCCGTACAGGTCGGCATATTCCTGATCCATGTCAGGCTGTCCGTCATCATCCATATCATAGATGTCGTACTGATCATCCTCCATCATGTCGCGGATGTCAAGCCCATCAACAACGTCTTCGTCTGAACGGTAGATGTTTTCAGCAGGTGTCATATTTATTCTCCAAGTGGTTAAGTGTTATATTCCAAGTATACATACATTATCGGCGTTGTCAAGCGAAATCTTTATTTTTTTTCAAAAATTGTGTCCAAGTAAATTTCCTCCGGCGTAACAACATATCCGTACTCACAATTAGGGGTATACACGCCAAAATATACCTTACCATTGTCGTACCCTTCAAAGCCAATCATCATCCCAAAAATAGTGTAGATTGTCAACATCATTTTTCTCCGTG
>WTHI01000009.1:0-4406 GCA_011523185.1 Methanobacteriota archaeon | reverse complement strand
GTATTTCGACATGAACTTCAGTAGTCTCAGTTTCCCCTTCCGGGTCGTGAAATACGGTTTCCATTGTCAGGTCAAAGAATTCCTCTGCCTGTCGCATAATCGCTCCGACTTGCCTGTGTCGAACCAGAATTGCGATTCTATCGAGTTCGCTCTCAGATAATCCTCCAATGAGATTATCCTGAGTCCACCATACAGTCTCTCCTTCTAATTCTGATATTTGTTGAATCAATTTTCTCGGAAATCCACTGCGTCCGATTAGGACAACAAGATCTGCATAGGGTACAGGCAGATACCTATCTCCTTCCCTCTCTTCTGGGTCTATGCCCAGAACAGTTCTCCTGCTTGAGCAGTGAATTGAATTGAATACTTCACGGGAGGTGACGAATCCGTCAATATCCCCGTTCCGTCGGAGTTTTTCCATCCAGCGAGCAATTTCATCTTCTGAATCAGGCCTATCTTTTATTTCATGAATTGAAGCATAAGCCTCGCTGGAGAGTAAGCGCAATCCTCGACGAGCCCGCTTTAGCTGCCGTCGAATGATTTTATCATCACAGAGAATTATCGCACCTTTAGGCTGATACCAAATACGATTTTCACTAACCAAAAACCTAGCCGGTCTTCTCGGAGTTCTAGCACCTAATACCTGACATCCGGCTTCCAACAATTTGATTTGTTTACCATGGAGTAAACGAGCAGGCATAGCAAGTAGGTCTAATTCTCCTTCTTTCAGGCTCTCAATAGCCTCTTCTAGAGTATTCACCGGAGTGATTTCTAAATCTAAATCTCCAGCTTCTTCTGAGGACAGAAAATCCTCTAAATTTCGGGAAGATAGACAATGTGGATGGTCCAGTGATGCGACTTTTACTCGGTCCTTCACAGCGTCCACCTCGAGGGGGGAGCACGCAACGTGCCCGTCTGCGCGGCCACACACCCGTTGATATAGGCACCCCCTCACCATTGGATTGGATGGTATCCCTCAGCAACCGTCAAATGAGTCTGGAAGGACTTAGAGACCAAGTTGAAGAGGCATTGGAAAATTTCGTTCAAGATAGAATGACCAAGAATGATGCTCCGGCTATGAGTTTGGCTCGCGACCTGCTACTTTCAGGAGGTAAAAGATACCGCCCAATCGTTGCCTTGCTAGCCTATCAAGCGGCAGGCGGTAAGGACTTAGACTCCGTTATGGATTTGGCTTTAGCCAGTGAATTGATACATACAGCGACCCTAATTCACGACGATATCAACGACCAAGCAAAGACCCGCCGTGGGCTTCCAACTCTACATTCAGCACATAGCCAATCTCATGGGATAATTGCTGGAGATTATCTGTTTGTACTCGGGTTCGGGCTTGGTGGTAAATTCGATGCTCGAATTGTAGACCGAATGGCCGAGACTTCCGCCAATATCGCCGCCGGTGAATTATTGCAAATCAAGCACATAGCAGACTTAGCTACAACTCCCGAAAACTACTATGCAATTATCGATGGAAAAACCGCTGGACCATTCGCTAGTGCATGCTCATGTGCAGCGATGCAAGCAGACGCTGAGCAGACGATTGTAGACACCCTCGATGATTTTGGATGGGAAGTCGGTCGAGCCTTCCAATTGGTCGATGATTTACTTGATTTGACTGGAGATCCATCAATGGGTAAGCCAAGAGGTACCGATGTTCACGAAGGAAAGATGACCCTACCGATCATCCATGCCCTAACTATGCTGCATGGGGTCGAGCGAGAACAACTTGCAGATGTCTTACAAAACTTCAGCGATGACAGATGGGGGGAACTAACAGAATTGCTTGAGAGTGCAGGCTCATTTGAATACTCCAAACAATTGATTCAGAATCATATTGATCGGGCTCAAGAAAGCCTCGAATCCTTACCAGATTCGGATGCTAAATCATTGATGATAGAGATTGCTAAACTTTCTCGCGGGCGACGCACCTGAGGTGGCCAAACAACGCACTGAGCGGTGATTTCCATGGTCGAAAGAACAGATTGGGATGTTATCGTAATCGGAGGAGGTCCTGCTGGTTCTACCGTTGCTCGATATGTTGCAGAGGGTGGAAAGGAAGTCTTAGTCATCGATGGTAGAGAGTCCATAGGTAGTCCACTTCAATGTGGAGAATTAGTACCTAGTAATGAGGAAATGAAGCGACTTTGTCCGGACGTTCCAGAGGTCGATGATCTACTACAAACACCTGAACACGCAATCTCGATGAGAACTTCACAAATGCATTTGGTACCACCATCAGGAAGACCACTTCGCTATCCCTTTGAGGGGCTAATGCTCGATAGGGTAGCACACGATGAGTGGTTGGTGGATTTAGCTAAATCCAAAGGTGCAAATTACCTAACTGGTGCAAGAGTCGATTCAGTTAATGGAGAAACCGTTTGCCTAAGGGACGGACGAGAATTTACCGCTAGAATCATTGTCGGCGCAGGTGGTCATAATGACCCACTACGCCGCAGTCATTGGGACGAATCGAGCCTCAAAATCCCCATTAAATTCGTTCTGATGGATGGTGATTTTGGCGATGCTGTAGAACTCCACTTTGGCTCAATGGCACCCGGAGGTTATGCCTGGATGTTCCCCAAACAAGGCGGAGCAAATATTGGCGTTGGGATTCAAAATAAATTTGCCAAAGGGCGCTCATTGAATCTATTTGCAGACGATTTCATCCAAAGGTATGGTGAAACGGTAACTTTCGCAGGAGCGGGTTCTCTGCCTATGTCGGGAACGATTGATTGCTTCGTCAAAGAAAACCATCTTCTTGTCGGAGATGCCGCCGGTATGGTTCTTCCATCAAATGGTGCAGGCATTACTATCGCAATGGTTGGTGGCAGAATTGCTGGTCAACAGATTGTTTCTCATCTAGAAAATGGAACTCCACTAGATGAATACGAGAAAGAATGGAAGAGACAAATGGGTTCAGTGATGCGAAATTCGAAATTATCATTCAAAGTTGGTAGTTGGATTATGAGACTTCCAGATTGGATTCTAAATCTTGCTTTTAATCCGCTTACGAAACCCTTTGTTTGGCGCTTTGTGACCTGCAGGAAACCATTCATTATTTTCTGAATTAATCGGTTTCAAACCTGTGTAATTCACGGCTTGAAGACACGAGTATATATGCAGTGAATGAAGGAATATACATTTCTTGATAACCCACACTTCGATAGCAAGGTTATGACAACAAGAACTGTACTTGTGGTGTTGATTGCTAGCTATGCCTCCTTTGCGGTTACCGCAATGACAATTACGCCACTTCTAAGCTAAGCCCGAAAATCCCAAGGGGGTAACAAAGATGATTCTCAAAACACTACTTGCGATGTTAGTCTCTGGATATGTTTCATTCGGAGTCTCAATGATGGCAACGGGGGGCTTCCCTCAATCAGACATGGCGACAATTACACTGTCCTTCTCGATAGTGTTTCTGATGAGTTTCTCAATGATGTCAATCGCTTTAGCACCTAAGTCGAAGAGACTCTTTGCGTAGAGATGTCCCGTTACCCCATTGACCCACATTCGAGTCATAGGGTACCCTCTCTGATTCAGGGGGATTCAGTGGCAAGTCAGAGGGTAGCGTTCACTATGGCCTATCTCTTTGGGAAAGCCGAGTAATTCTGTGACCACAATCAAGTGCGACCATCCCTTTCATAGGCTAGGGGATATCCGATTAACTGAGGAGTAATACATGTATCAGGAGATATGCATCGGACTTTGCATTGGTTGGATAGTCATATACGAGATACTCAAAAGGACTGTATTTCCAAAAATCCTTCAGTATAAGGAAGAACGCAATCTAGAATATGAGGTTGAGTTGGCTTTAGGTTTAGTACCCACATGTGAAATCTGTGGACAAGAAGAACACACAACTGAAGAACACTACACCAGAAATAGAGCTGGTTCTTTTGATGCGGACGGAGATGGAATCCCCGATCAACACGATGATTTTTGAATTAAGAAGGGTCAAAAATCGGTGAATTATTGGGCTATCTGTGGGCTCTTTCAGACACTACTCTATGGTTCGGCTTTTGTTCCTTCCCAGATGGTCGCCATTCCTGGGAATACGACCTTAGCAGTGACATTTTCGAATCCCACATTCTCCATCATTCGGACATAATCTCGAGTAGTTCCGAATGTTACGTAAGTCTTGGTTAACCATTTCCAAGGGTGATCCTTTACTCCACAAATGATCCGTGCGTAAGCGCCTACCCAAACCCTCATCCAAAGCCAGCCAAGGACTCCATGGATTCGATTCATCTTAGCGGGATCAACAATAACCACCTTTGCTCCAGGCTTCAACACTCGAAGTACCTCTCCTAGCCCAGCCCTTTTGTCGTACCAATCTCTGAATGAGAAAAGAGAACATGCACCATCGAAGGAATTGTCATCGAAAGGCA
>WTHI01000119.1:0-16614 GCA_011523185.1 Methanobacteriota archaeon | reverse complement strand
GAAGAGGTGGACACTCGGTGTCAACTCCTAACGTTCAGAAGAGCGATGAACATCGGAAAAAAAACTGTGCCGTTGAAAATTGTAATGCTGTGGTTTTCCGAATGACAGATTTCTGTCACAGGCACCAGAACGAGACACTCGTTCCATCAAACAAAAATGAATCCGAAGAAACTAATTCCGATTCCCAAAACTGGTGGGAAACTGAGGAGCCACCAGACCTACCGGATACTATCTCGACAGACACCCCGCAGAAGTCTCGGCCTATTCCCATCGTGCTTCTAGCCGGTTTGTTTTTTTTGGGCTGGGTGGGCTTAGTTCCAGTCATTGGCTATCTCCTATACACCGCTTTCACAAAGCGTGATTCATAGTTCTAAGGCGAGAACGACCACTACGATTCAGTTGATTGAGTGGCGCCCCGACCGGGATTTGAACCCGGGTCGAAGCCTCGACAGGGCTTCATGATAGGCCACTACACCATCGGGGCAGGATTAGGGACGACGACCGTTCTGTATTTCAATCGCTCGCGCAACAAGAGTGTTGTTTTCTCCTCAAATGCTCTATGGTTTTACAGTGAAAAACGGGGCATTATTCATCACCCTCCTTCTGCCGCAATTCTGTATGAGTGAGGGCCGCCTTGTCATAGATGTAATCGACAACGGCGGCCAATGGACACATCGAGAATGGCGTATGTTACGCTACATGGGAGTGGATACCCAAATTCTCGCCAACGATACACCGATTTCTGAACTTCGAAAATTAGACGGTCTGGTACTTTCTGGCGGCGCTGCACGTGTTGGATTAACTGGAGAGTTAGGAAATTGCGCGGCTTATCTTGAACTAGATGTTCCAATCTTAGGAATCTGTGCCGGCCACCAATTCATGGCCGGTCATTATGGTGGTCGAGCCGCTGAAGCCCCTGCGCCTGAGTTTGGTGCAGCAACAATCAATCTCATCGATGGCGGAGGGCCACTATTCGACGGAACTCCGGAATCTCAGACCGTTTGGGAGAGTCACAACGACGAGGTTGTGGAATTGCCCGAAGGCTTCAGAATTACGGCTAGCAGCGAGTCCTGCGAAATTCAGGCCATGGAAAACTCAACATTGGACAGATTTGGACTCCAATTTCACCCAGAAGTGAATGACTCCGAGTATGGAGCAAAGATATTCGAGAACTTCGTAGATATCTGCCGCAGGGCCCTTTAGGGCCCAATTTACTGATGAGCAGATTGAAGAAGGGCTGGTTGGTCGGCGGCCCGATGGCGAACAGGCTTACACTCTACAAGTGCCGCTCCTGCAACCGCACAGATAGGAAGGAGTACGATCCAGACGGCAACGTATCTTGCAATCACTGCAACTCCCCAATGGACTCTCTAGAACCACGATACAAGTGTGTTCGCTGTGGACACATTGAGTGGATAGAAGTAGGAACAGTCGGTAAGTCCTGCCACAAGTGTGGCTACCGAATTTTCGTCAAGCCGCGAAAGGAAGGAACCGACCGCGGCTACAAGATTCTGAAAGCGCGATGAACCCTCATACTTCCTGTGGAAGTAATGGCGCGGAGTTCAAGACCCGCCTAATTCACGCTGATACGTGGCGAGTTGGCTGAGTACACATGCTCCGCGTACTTTCGATGGCTTAGCGGTCCCGACAAGCGTCCGCGAATCACTGAGGAGTGCCAGTTTGTCACCAGAACCTCCTCACCTCCTGATCACAGGACCAGCAGGAGTTGGGAAAACAGCTTCTTGGCGATTGGTAGCGCGCCAGATGCTAGGTCCAGGGTGGAAATCTACCACACATATCTTGCAAGCCCGAGACTTAATGCGAACCCGTGGTGCAATGGCTAAGTTTGAGGAATTCCTTAGGCCAAGTGGAGCGGGCTCCACTGATACATTGGCCGGCCGGATGAGCCTAGATGCCTACGACCGCGGAATCATTTCAGCCTCAGAAGGAGATGTAGCACCGGCCGGGGCCGAATTAGAAATCGACCCGGGTAGAATTCCAGTTAGCCGATTATTGGTGATTGAAGACGCCGACCATCTTGGAGGAATTAGACAAGCATACCTTCGCCGAATGATGGAAACAGTAGGAGTGGCTAGTAGATTCATCCTTGTAGCTAGAGCTCCTTCGCGTCTTATCGACGCAATTCGTTCTCGAACCCAAATGATTCGCATCCCTTCCACAGACAGAGAGACTGTAATCAATACAATGCAATCAATTGCTACATCAGAAAAATTCTCTGTAGATGAAGGCGTATTAGGTGATTTGGCCTATGTAGCAGAGGGCAATTTACGAAAAGCCCTCTTCACGTTAGAGATGCTAAACGCCCGGGGTCTAACAGACGACCGGTCCGCAGTACATCGTTTGGTTCAGGCAACAACTTTGCAAGCGGGCAGGCATCTTCTGGAACTTGCACTACGCGGTCGAGTTGTTGAATGGAGATGGGAGAATGTTAGAGGACGCCGTTCCAAGGTTTTGGGCGGCGCAATAGCGGAGATTGATCGCTTGATGAACGACCATGGATTGGACGCTGACGATATTATTTCTCAACTCCATGATGTCCTCGTCGGCCGCCGCCTTTCACTTCCCGACGAACTCCGCTCAGAGTTACTTTCTGCATTGGCGGTTTGTGACACTCAGATTCGTAGCACAATGCACGCTAGAATCCCCTTCGAGAATTTCCTACACAAGGCTGCAACGTCTGGTCGAAAGCACGGCCTTGCCTTCGGTTAGTGGCGGGCGCGGCAGGATTCGAACCCGCGGTCCCTGGCTTAGGAGGCCAGTGCATTATCCAGGCTATGCTACACGCCCACTCCGCCGACCGCATCCCCCTCTAGAACTCTAAGGGTCTCAAAATCACCACCTTGACCCCAAAATAGAGCCGAGAGAATCAAGCCATGTTCGATGTCGGACATACATGGCGGGTGAGCGCAGCCTCCCAACTCCTTACGCAAAGGAGAGCGACCGTCAGGTGCAACAAGAGCAAGCACTGAGTCTGAGAGTTAAGGCTAGGGACGCAGGTAGGAGGTTCTGGGTAAGGATTGCCACAAGTAGACCCCAACCACAGTTGCGTACCTTGTTATCTCTGACCGCTCCAATTACGACTGCTCTGCTGCTTATTCGATGGGAGTATGCTTCATTTCCACTAGCAATCGCGCTTCATGTTGCACTAAGCCTTAGCCTAATTCCTGCCTTATTCGCCGCATCTTTCGCTCGAATGTCTGCTAGAGATAGGCTGCGCTTACGGGCAGTAGGCTTCCGCTCAATGAATTCCTATCCGGGCGTTGAACGTATCCTAAACACACTCGATGAGAGAAGAATCAGAGAGAGAGTAAGAGTTTCTTGTAGCATTCTTGCGACCGTAGCACTCGCATCCCTATGGAATCTAGACGCAGGCCAGACTCTAAGCTCGTTAGTTTTGGGAGCCTGCATCGCGCTCTCGGTAATTTCGGCTTTCAATACTCAACAACTTGAGACATCAATTCCAATGCGTTCGAATTCATTCCCTCTTCTGTCTTTGCACGCTCCAACACTACACGATAGTACGCTTGACCGAGTATTGTCAGATCTTGTAGTTGCGCATCTAGATCCCGAAACGGCTAGTCATTGGGATATTTGGATAAATTCTCTATTTGATGACGTTCGAAGCGACCAAACTCCAGAGTCAGCGGTTGAACACCTGCTTGAAGCAATCCACTTGGAACACCTAGGTTTACTCGATGAAGAGGGCCTACTAAGTGAAACACGTAGAGTATTCAAGGTCTCAGCAATCGATGGGCTTTTCTCATCAACTTCCAAGTTCAACATGATGACTCTCAGGCGACTCCTTGCCCACACTAGGGCCTGGCAACCCGGCCTTTTCCGACTAACTGACAGATTACAAGATTCAGTCATTAGAGGCGACCCGAGCCTCACCGAGGAATCTTGGAGACTAGATCTTGACTTACCCCCTCGGTGTGGACAGGGTCAAGGAAATCTGTTCGTCATGATACACAACCACTCAGGCAAGAACCAGTCAATTGAGGTCGACATACTAGCTGCCGAAGGAGAGCCCGAACTTCAGACACTTCGAGTCTTTGCCAAAGCCTCGGCCCAACCCAATTCACCAATTCCTGTAGGCGACCAAAGAGGCGATTTAACCGAATCCTTTGGTCGCCTTCTTGCCGACTCAACAGTACTCTGGATAGGCTTGGCGTGGCCCGACTCTATATCCGGGCCACACCCTGTACAAGTCACATTGAGAAATGAGGAAGGAGAGACGATTGAATCAATTGTAGTAACCACCATACTTTCATCCGGAGTTCAGGCAGAAAGTATGGGCCATAGAATGGCGGATGCTGCATCCGAGGTACGAAGAATCGCTCTCGCCCTTGCAGATTAAGGGCAATTTTCGGGGCGAAGCCCCGAGCGTCATCTTCATGTCGCAAACACGATTCGCCCAAGACGAGAACCATGGAGTCTTGGAATCTAGTCATCGTCGGCTCAGGCCCTGCCGCCCTAAGAGCCGCCATTGCCGCAGCCGATGCTGGAACAACACCTCTGCTCTTAGAATCCTCAGGAATTGGCGCAGGAACGGCGGGCATGGATCTAGCCGGACTTGCGGTATCCATAGACGAAGTAAGCTCATCCGGACATCGTGATGACACAATTTCTGCCGGTGGCGAATCCACCGACAAGATCGCAGCCGCGAGGGTTTGTGGAGAATCTCTCAGCGTTCTTGCAGAATTGGAAAGGTGGGGATTGGTTCTCCGCCGCCGAGAAGGAGGGCTACCTCATGCGGCTCAGGTTGCAGGACACAGCATGCCGAGAATGACCGGCTGCGGAGATGCGACTGGACGAAATATCACCCGTATTTTAGAAGAACAGGCGATTAAGAGAGGGGTTGTTCGCCGTTCCGATATCCAAGTGATGTCGTTGGTAATGGACGGAAAGCAAGTCAGAGGTCTAACCGCTTACGATTCAAACTCCGGTCAAGTGATTGGGATTCAAGCCAAGGCTGTAGTTCTCGCTACTACTGGCCATCAAGGAGTTTGGTCCAGCCCATCAGATGGAGCAGGATTGGGCTCTGCTCTGATTGCGGGGGCCGGTCTTTCCCTCACCGGAATGGCAAACAACCCAACACACCCACTGACAGTAAGGGGAACGGACCTCAAGATAACACTCGATGTTTTAGGCTCAGGAGGCAGAGTCAGAAAATCCAATGGCGAGGACGTTGACCCAAGTGAAGTCGGCGAAGATGATTGCATTCTAGATTTGAGAGGCTTGGAATCTGACGCTCAGGCTTGGTTCTCCAATACACGAAATCGAGTCAAGGACAGAACAGGCCTGGATATTTCTCGTGAGGTTATTCCAATCACAACGAGCATTGCAACAACTACGGGAGGCGCTCCTGTAGACGAGCATGGCCGAGTAACCTTCTCCAAAGGCAAAAAGTGGGCCACTGGACTCTATGCAGCCGGACGATCTGCAAACAACGGGATGCATGGAGAAGGGATGCTTCCGGGCAATCAAATGCTTGATGATTTAGTAGGTGGAAACCAAGCCGGAAGCCACGCCGGAACCTGGGCCAAAGAAGCAGCATTTGGCGGCTCAAATTTAGTTGAGAAAGCGATTGAAAAATCCTCGAAGAAGTTGGAGTCTCTAAAATCTGGCGATGGGGCTTCCGTGGGCCAAGTCTCTGCAACTTTAGCCTCAGTAATGTCTTCGTGCACGAACGGATCTAGAGACGAATCTTCTCTCAAAGCAGCCGCCGATGCAATTGCAGATATGAAGAAAAACGGAATCAAAGTAACTGATCATTCAAGCGTGATGAACACCGAGATGTGCTCGGCTCTGAAACTTCAGGGAATGCTAACTTTGGCAGAGCAGATTACAAAATCTTGAGGACTTACAATGAGCGAAGAACCAACAATCTTCACTCGAATCATCAACGGCGAATTACCCTGCCACAAGGTGTATGAGGACGAACTCATCATCGCGTTCCTAGACATTCAA
Organism: Methanobacteriota archaeon; assembly: GCA_011523185.1. Lineage (GTDB taxonomy): Archaea > Thermoplasmatota > Poseidoniia > Poseidoniales > Thalassarchaeaceae > MGIIb-O1. The sequence continues at coordinate 10,623 of WTHI01000119.1, read as the reverse complement.
CCTCTAACAAGAGGACATACATTGGTTATTCCAAAGGAACCAGCACCTTCCATGGATCAATTGAGTTTAGATTCCGCTGCGGCTCTTGGCAGGGCTTTACCGATAGTGAGCAGCGCAGTACTCAAGGCGACTGGAGCCACAGCGTACAACCTAATCCAAAACAACGGACATGAGGCAGGGATGTCTATCGCCCACGTTCATATTCACATAATACCACGATATCCAGACTCAACTCACTCTTTCCTTTGGGAGTATGGAAAGATAGATCATGACGATGCAAAAACTCTCGCTGAAAGCATATCAGCCGCCACAGAGTAGAATCGGTGTATTCTCAACCCCTAGCATCCTCCGAAGCCTCGTGTCGGACTCAGAAGGCGCGCCTGAGATACTCCCTGAGTTGTCAGAAAGCGCGACTAGATTGAAGCGAGATAAACTGACTCGAGTCCCATACAATCACGAGGGAAAGCACCCTGGAAAGAGATGGGCTCAATTAGCGCTAGATTTGATGTTTGAATTGGGCAATAAGGCAATTTTCAGAAAATGTCACGTTGATTCAACCCCACCTGCAGAGGGAGGTGTAATTTATGTTGCAACCCACATTAACGGACTAGTTGACCCTATGGTAATTGCTCGAGCACAAAATAAACGAGTGATTTCACTCGGACGTCATGATTTGACCACCCGCCCAGTAATCGGATGGTGGTCGAGAAGATTTGGGACTCAACCAGTTCTACGTCGTGCAGAAGTAGAGGCAGGAGTTGTTGATGCCGATTTTGCTAGATACATCAACGACAGAGGTATGCTGACAGTAGCCTCTTGTCTAGCAACAGGACATTCGGCAGTTGTGATGCCAGAGGGCAAATCGCACCAAGACAGCAAACTCCATGCATTACGAACAGGATCTTCACGCGCTGCTCTCGCTTCTGCTGCTATTGCAGACGAGAAGGGCTTACCTGCCCCAGTATTCCAAACCGTTGGTTTACATTGGCGAACTCATCATTGGCTTCGTACCGACAATTATGTTGAGTTCGGCAAATCGATTGAGATACCATCGACATATTCGCTCGAAGACCGCGCTCGTCTAGTTTCGGGGGAATGGGTCGAGCCAGGTTATGAAGACACCAGAGAATTGCGCGATCGAATATTCGACGCACTCTCCCCCATGACTCCCGATGCCCCAGATTGGGAAACTTACCGTTCATGGAAATTATTGGCTCACCTTGGCGCGAACAAAGCCAACGCTCCTCTGCGAACGCTGGCCGAAGAAGTCCGAGCTACTAGAGAGGTAAGAGAAAGCATTGGTAGAGACGTAAATAATCCAATAATTGACCAAGCAAAAGAAGCCGCAGAAATCCTCCACAAGAATGACTTGTATGCTACATCTCTAGATTCTTCAAATCGCTTGAAAGGAAAATCAATTTCTGAACATCTCTTAGGGATTCTTGGTTTACTTCTGATATTTTCAACTTTACCAATCACCTTGCCTTCATCAGGGCCACAGTGGGGTCTTGCAAAATACATGGCCGAAGGTAGTGACGAGGGATTGGACTCTCGTACAACTTATTTCATGCTTGCAGGAATGTTTTCACCGATATTTTTCTGGCCCCCAGTGGCATTTTTGGGCACCTATCTGTACGCAGGTTTATCGGTGCAATTAGTGACGTTATACACATTCATTTTACTCATGCTCGCATTCTATCTTGCCGCCTCAATCGCATTATCCGGCTATGATTTGTGGTCCGACTCTGCAACAGCATCTCGCCGTGTGAAATTGAGTAGGAGCAGCGAGGGAGAAAGATTTCACGAACTCGTTGAAAATATCTCTTCTAGACTCGGCGCTCTCAAATAGGACTGCCAATAGCCGACATTGATGGATGGTAAGTCGGCGGCTAGTGCAGTCAAGGATTGGCTAGCCCGTGAGAAACTAGAGTCTAGAGAAGTCACAGACGCTCAAGCACTTATTCATCTACATGTGAAATATCCACCAACTAAACAAGGCCACGTCTTCAATGTTGTAATTCCGAAAAATCGTGATCTAGTACTGATTTATTCGATTACCAGAGTCGATGAGGGGCAACAAAATGAAATGCGCGACCATGGAAAAGAAGACCCTGATGCTTGGGAAAAATGGCTTCATGAGACCAGAATACAATTGACCCGCTCTAACCTTGATTGGGTTCTACATGTTGGTAAGCCAAAGGACGAGTTACCAGGTCCCCTACAAGCGTTTAACCTGTCAAGGCCAATATGGTTCGACGGCCTAAGCCAAAACGAATTTATGCAGACAATGAGAAGTGTATGGCTTTCCAAATTGGAACTTATTCATCAAGTGAAGTACGCCTACGGAAAGGGGATTGGTAAGCCCGGCAAGGTAGATGATTGGGAGGCAAAGAAAGCCAAACAACGTACCACCAAACCACCACAGAATGAACCCAAAAGCCATTCGATTGACACAGATGAGACTGGCGGTTTCGGTAGCGAATTCGACCCCGCCGATTGGGTCTGAATTTACAATAGAATGCGATGAAAATCCTTCTTTGTCCTAAGGGATATGGATGACGCGTGAGCGTGTAGGTTAAGTATTCAAAGAAACCAACAAGGATTGTTGTAGCAGCAATGCTGGAGGGAACGAGATGGAGACAAAGAAAGTAAGGAGTAGCATGACGTTGGTTCTCATCATGGTGATGAGCCTATTTGCTACGTTAGAATTCTCAGATAGAGCAGAAGGAAGCGAGATAGTAGTGACAGATGCGATACAGATAGTCGCAAGTGGCACCCATAATGACAGAATGGTTGCAATGGATGCCGATTCAATGGGCAATACTCACTTCGTCTGGAGTAGAAATACCCAACACCTCTACTATAAAATGCTCGATGCAAGAGGCGATGTTCTAATCGACGAAACCCAAATCTCCAATCCAGGCACCCACCGTGCTAACCACCCAGACATCGCCGTAGATCATGCTGACAATGTTCACATTGTTTGGACAGATAAATCAGGTCAATGGACGATATTCTACTCCCTCTTAGATCCGTCCCAAGATGACCAAGATGGCAGTTCAGGTTTGGATGCTGTACTTTCGATAATCAATGATGAAGAAATTGCCAGCCACCAACAGAATCGTGACTGGCCAGCGGTGGCTGTGGATTCTCAGAATAACCCGCACATTGTTTGGGAAGATTCCTATGAACCACTCGACAAATACTACCAACAACCTCAGATATACTACTCAATGCTAGAAATCGACCGCCCAGGTCGCCAAGCAATTGTTGCGATTGGGAACACACTCCTGACTCCAATTATTGGACACAAGGGTCATCCAGATATTGTTGTTGACGCGGACGATTTCGTGCAAGTAGTTTGGGATGACACCCGCGGTGGTAAGGTAGAGATGGTCGCCCCTATCGATACATCTGGTTCAATGAACACTGAATGGGCCGATATGTGCGTCGTTTTCTATGGAGGCAACTTCGCCAGCGGAGGTAATTTCCAAGGGCTGAAGCCAATGCTTGAGGACGGAAACATCACCGTATTCGAGACACTTTACGCTCTAAGTGGAAATTGGCCATCAGCAGCTACTTCAGGTAATTGTGCGAGCGCATACCAAACAGGAGGTTCAGGGAGCCAAGGCCCACGTGCCACACACCTAGGCCAAAACCCATCAGATGACTCAGGGGGTATACGCTACCTTACCGAAGTAGTGTACAATAACGCCGCCACAAACCTACCTCAAGACGGAGGGTATTACTCTGAATTCTGGGGCCCCGGGACAACTTGGGCCTGTTTGTCTTGGAGAGATACTCAAGGCCGTATGGGAAACGCTGCCAATCCTCCCACACAATTAGATCACAGATGGAATCCAAACGCGACAAAGATAGTTATTCCAATTTCTGACGAAGGCCCATACGGTGGAGACCCATCCCAAGCCTCTGACGATATACAAAGTATCAATGAGGCGCATGATGCTTGCGTAGAGGCAGGCGTCGTCCCAGTGCCGTTGTTAGCCGCAGGTTGGGGCTCAGGTTCAACAGAAGTAGGATCTCATATGCAGGACCTTGCTCAGTGCCCAAATGGATTCGTATCAATTGGGACAAGAACCTGTCCCGGTTCGACAATTAGGAACACAGATGCAGGTGGAAAGATGTACAGTTTCCCAACTTCATCAGGTAGTGCAACCGAACTTCAGCAAATGGTCGAGGCCTTAGTCTATCTCGCGACTAATAATTCTCGCGAGATATTTTTGACAATTCTTGATCCTTACTCGGTATTAGAGAACCCGCCTCCTGGCTGGACAAAGGGAACATCTGGAACAACCATAACAAATAACCAATACGTAGAGGATATCGGACCATCTACTGACCAATTGGGATATGGCCACCTAGTGGTCGTGAATGATACCCGAATTACTCTTCAGGATGCTTTCAGCCTACACCCATCAATCGCAATTGATACATCCGGAAATACACATGTTGCATGGATGGATGGACGGGCCTATGGGTTCGATATAGATGTCAACTACGAGATTTACTACACTAGGCTGAGACTGCGTGGTGCTGCTGCTTGGGATGGAGCCCCCTCAGGATTACCATCCTACGGAATTAAGCAAATCACAGACTCTGCAATATCGACAGTAGAGGGTCTCAACAACCTAGACAGTCAGAGGCCATTTGGCGCTAATTCACACATGCCAGAGATTCTAACAGATTCCTATGATAATGTCCACATCACTTGGCTTGACAACGGGAATGAAACTCAGGGCGAGACTATAATGTACACTCGCCTAAATCACACAAATGATGCTCATCCGAATGGTTTCCCGCTTAACTCGTTGGCATCGGGAATAATTGAGCCATGGGAACTACACGAAATCTCAACTTGGGATTCAGATAAGTTAGGCCCCAACTCACCTTATGCGCCAGATCTAGGACAGCCGCCTGCATTCGCAAATGACCTAGGTAGTGGAGTGCATATCGCTTGGTCGGACACCAACCGATGTGATGAAAACAATAACCAAGGAAGATACACTCTATGTTACGTACACGTACTAACTGGTTTGGTATCGGTAGATTTGGCCGATGATGAGACGTTCTATCACACCATTGAGCCGGGTCAGCAGACTACCTACAACATGACAATCTCAAACCCGACTCCTGGGCCTGCAGAACTTGTCGCAGATACTTACGAAGTAACTTTGCTGGGAGTGCCAAATAATTGGACAGTAACCCTGTTCTTTAGTTCAAATCACACGCCGATTTTCGATTCGACACCGGTTTTCCTTCGCGGTGGAGATGTAGTGCCGATATACATGCGCGTTCGCGCACCAACTATCTATCAAGCCAATGAGGACGAACTAGCTGCAATCACTGTGAGCGTCGTATCTTACAAGGATCCAGCGATTAATGATGAAAGGCTCACGTTGACTTTGATGGACGTTATTCACGGAATTAATCTCGACACCAGTCATTATCAGGTAGACGTAGAACAGGGGCAATCAGCAATCTTCTCGATTACTGTGACGAATACAGGAAATGTATACGATACGTTTGCATTCTATGATCCCACCACTCATGAAGGCCAGACTGAATGGGGCTTACCTTTCGGTTGGGGAGTTTCCTTCCCGACGTCGCTTTCCCTAGATCCAACCCAATCGGTAACGCGTAACCTGCAAGTTAGTGTTCCAACCTCTCAGGAACCTGGAACCTTCGTGATTTATCTCAAAGGCTGGTCTACTGGAGAGCCGGTATTATCGATTGATAGAGGGACCTTTGATGTACTCGAATTATGGGTTAATGTATCGATAAGGAGTTCTGGAAATATTATCTTCAACCTAGGAGAAACAAAACAAGACGTTCTACCAGGAGAATGTTCTGAATTTGACATAGAAGTCACCAAGCATTACACACCCGGTTTCCTAGTCTTTACAACACCAGGTGGCCCGGATGAAAGGCCACCTGAGATTTCAGAATCAACATGGCGTTACGACAACTGGGTAGTCGACCTAGATTTTGAAAATGCACCCGGTGGTAACGGTATAGGAGATAATGAACCAAGATATTGGGGCCGTATTGATACGCCTTATACTGTAACTGCAATAATGTGTGCTCCATACAATGCCACGGCAGGACTTGGTGAATCTGTCACCGTCAAAGCTAACTTAGAAGGAGCACCTAAGGTCAGAGACTCTGTTGTATTGGTAACGAATGTAATTCAAGTCTATGACTTAGAAGCAACAGTGCCACAATCCACACTCGAATTGCATCCAGGAGAGTCTTTCCAATTGGATACAACGATTGAGAACATAGGTAATGGTCCAGACAGATTCGATATTGCTGTAAATTCGATAACAGATTCAAACGGAGGCTCAGCGGTCTGGGATATTGAAATTCCAAGAGTGACCTTCGAAGAACTTGATAGAGACACATCACAAGACATCCCGATTTACATTAATGTTCCAGAGAAGACTTACGCAGGCGAATACACAGTCCGTTTAGATGTCTTAAGTGAGGAACCATATGAAGGAACCAAATTGAGAGATACAATAGTTCTGAACATCGATATCGTAGAATTCCACGATATGCGAATAGAACTAGATCCAGCTATCGAATCTAGAATCAAAACCACCGCGCCCGGTAGAACCGTGCGCTTCACAATGAATGTCAGTAACTTTGGAAACGTCGACGACCACCCATCGATACACAACCACACCGAGAATACTGCCGGTTGGGACCCAATTCCTGGCATGAACACTCTCAGTGGATGGACAGTCAGTTATGCTCTGATCGAGGGCTTCGATACCGAATTCCCACTCGAACGCCCTTGTGTTCAATTGACCGTAGGTCAAGACACTCCTACAGATGACTGCTACGTAACCGCAGTTGGTACATCAGCAGGAACGGTAATGCTTCCAGTTATGCCCGCGTATACCACCTTACAACTGGTTGCGATAATCGAAATAGACCCTGGAGCGACACTACAAGATCGAGAAATCGGAATAAAGGTCCAATCCGCCTTCGGGTCTTCAGAAATCGATGGAGACCACGACGAGACTCCAATCTGGGAGGATTCCTGTACCATCGATCAAAATGAAGACGGCATACCAGATCTAGTTCGCCCATTCTGTGATACAAATGAGCAAATCCTTGAGCTCCGATTGAGAGCGCCAGACCTTGAAATTATGAGTGTCGAAGTTGATACGACTAAAGCCAAGGTTGGAGAGATGCTACCAGTAACTGTAGAAATAAGGAACATTGGAAATATACATGCTACTGATGTCAACATCATTCTATGCGTCGACCAATCGAAGAAGTCGATTGAGAAGAATGGTTGCCTAGAGGAGAATGTAGCCTACAGACAACTAATCGAGGCCGTCATGCCTGTTGGTAATAATGGAGACGACTCGCCGCCGAAGATTACCCTTCTGTACTTAGTAAAGGCAGGCACCCACGATGTTGTAGTAGTAGTCGATCCAGACAATAATATCGTAGAATCTAATGAAGATAATAACATAATGGCAGTTCCTGGCGGAGAAATGGGATCTAATTGGGGAGCACTCGATCTTGGAGTTGAGATAGTCGCCCAATATTCGGTTCCAGCAATTATCCTAGGGGCTACAATAGCTCTGATGTGGGTTGCCGGAGTGGTCATGTACGGGCGCAGAATGGATGCTCTGGCTCGCTTCGCAGAAAAGAGCAGCCTAATGGCTAATCTAAGCGATGATGATCAAGTCTTCTAATCGGAATTAGCGGGCTAGCCACCACGGCAGCGGTGTCCCCTCACGAGCAGCCACAAGGCTGCCTGTGCTAGCGGCGAAGTCACGGAGTAGTCTTTCTCTAAGTCCATCCATCATAACTTCTGCATCCATCGATTGGATACGTAGCCCTTGGGAAAACAAATCTAGATCCAAAGGTCTTCTTGGGTGATTCAGCATAGCGTGGGCAAGTTGCCTTTCTTCATAGGTCTCAGAAGATTCGTCGATGGTAGGGGCAACTTTCTGCATCACTTGCTGATGTAAGGCGATAATCGCATCCCTCTGTTCGTCAATTCTCTCAAGCGCTTTGTCCATATCAGAAAGCATCGACATTGCTTCGACCAATGGAAGCCTCCTGCGAGTACCAATATTGTCTACTACGGAGTCCAAATCTCCTGGTAGATTGGTAGACAAACGAATAGGTCCTCCTTTTGGCATAGTTCTGTGTTCCGCACGGAACAGATTAGGTCCCAAATCGAGTCTTAGAGAAAATGATTGATTGACAGTGTACATTTTCTTCGGCGGCCCTCCTTTTACAGAGGGAACTTTCTCAGAGTCAACAAATCCAGCCTCTTTGAGAACTCTAAGATGCTTTACCACGGCTTGTTGACTAATATCCAGCAATTCTGACAGCTGCAAAGGGTAGTGCGGCTCCTTAGCAAGATGCTTCAAAATGTCTCTACGTGCCTTGTTTTCAAGGATGTTGAGAGCCTCATCGAAGTCCACCACGACTTACCAACCCGAGGTTGTGTAGTGGAGGGGGGAATAAAAACCCGAGTGTATCATGAAATTGGCTAATTTCAATCAGCCTTCGTCCCAACCCTTCCAATCGTCATCAGAATCATCTTTTCCATTTTGGGAATCACCTTCATCAGATACAGACTGAATATTTTGCTTGTTTGAGGAATTTGTAACAAACGGTTCAGGTACACCAGAAGCATCGGTATTTTGCTCCTGGTATGCGCGATAGAGTTCATCAGTAGTCATTACTTTCCCATCAATAACCAGTCCACTAACTTGTTTTCCATCCTTATTTGATTTATTTCCTAGCATCAATATTGCGAAAATCAGAGCAATCATTCCACTCAGTATACCTAAGCAACAGGTCGCGAATGCAGCTAAAATCAAGGGTTCAGCCAAAAATTCACTATCCGAAGCTGAATCATCGACTAACCACAGTACCGAATCACCTTCATTATACAACGTGTATGTGCCACTTTCACATCCAGAGGGGAAGCAAAATACTCTAACCGGAGAATATGAAGTTCCATTGACTAACCTTTCACCATGTAATCTACCAGGGGTATTTCCTGAGAATTCTTCTCCTTGCTCATCCACCAATCGCAAATCAGCACTCGGGTTTCCACCTTCACTCTGCCTTAGTGCAACATAGACGTGCCCACCGACAAAATCTACTGTGGCAATTTCTCCAGATTCAAGCCGTGCTATATTTTGTTGTTCGGGATCTAGCATTGGCTCCATCTTCTCATAGGCACCTGGTAAGAGCGCCATGAATGTGATTAGCAACAACACAGAGATTGCAGAAGACCATTTGGCAATCCGCCGGAAGTTCACAGCCACACCATACTCAGTAGGCGTTCACATTTGATGCTTGGTCTCATTATCGCCCTAGGATTTCGGCAAGTTTCTCAGGAAGATAGGTCTCAGTTACGAAATCTAAACCGTATTTTGCAAGAGACTGCTGTTCAGCTTTCTTTCCTAACTCAAGCATCAGTTTAATTTCTTCTTGCCATTCAGCGTCAGCAAATCTAGGGTCGCTTAATTCTGCATTAAGGGCCTGAATGTCTTTGCTAGAAAGCTCATCAGCGGGTAGATCGTAGGATTCGATATCGCCCGCCCTAATTCCAAGATAAACAGCACTCGGTGTGGCAAGATATTCCGAAATATGGGCGGTTTTGATTGCACCGTAAGCGATTGATGCGTAAATTCTGTATGACCAAGGATCACCGTCTAGGAATACTAGAACAGGTAGATTCCATTCCTCATTCATTCGCTTAATTATTCTGCGAGTAGAACGTGCCGGTTGTCCTTTGAGATGAACTAGAGCACATCTAGCTGACTCATCAAATCCATTCTCGACCAATCTGTCAAACATACCACCAGTCTCTATGGCCATGATAAAATCGACATCATGATCAACCAGGCGTAATTTTTCGAGTTCGACATTGTAAGGGACGCCATAACCCGAATCGCCAACGTCGTCTCGACAATTTATCCGCATCCATTCACCTCGGCGATTCCTTTCTTCAAAGGTGATGTTTCCAATGATTCTGGCACCATCTTCTTCTGGCCGTAATTTGAAATCCTCTCTCATACATTTGGTTATAATTTCCAAATCTTCAGCCAAATTGTTACTTTCATTTTGGGAACCAAATTTACCATGCCCCCATCCTTCTGAAATGTAATACATTTCTCTTAGGGTCGAGGATTTTCCAGCCTCAATCATTTCTTCGATAAATTCCGTAACGTGCAGTGCACGCAATAATTGCCTTGCACTTCCAAGAGAGGTCGCATCTCGCGTGGACTTCTTCTTCCCGTATTTGTATACCCCGAGTTTCGAATCAAAGGAAATGTTCTGCTTTGTTCTTACAGGCAAAGTCATTGTTGGAGGCTCTCCCTTGAGCATCTTGTTGTGCATCTCACCTGCGATATCATGTAGCGCTTCGATTACCTGCTCCTTTGTGTATCCATTCGCACTCATTCAGCACCACCATCCCTCATACCAAACCAATCTTCATCCCCGGAAGGAATCACTTCCGCAACCGAGGCAGTTGGTTCAGTCAAATCTTCATTGGACACCTCCTGAAAATCCTCAACAGGTTCGGCCCTGTCTAGAACCCTCTCCATTGATCCA
>WTHI01000096.1:0-4515 GCA_011523185.1 Methanobacteriota archaeon | reverse complement strand
GCATTTGAAGTCAATACAAGTGGCGTTATTGTTGACAATGCCTTAATCGAAGATAATCCAGTTGTCGGCTTCAAAGCATACCTAATCGGCTCTTCAACAATCATTAATGGACTGGAATTAAACAATAATGGGAAGCCACTTCCAAACACTCCGATAAACGATAGAGCGGGATTATTCCTTCGTAGCGTTAACTGGGCACCGATAATCAATGACCTAGTAGTTACTAACTCCACTGGACCAGGTATTCTATTGTGGAAGGGAGGTGCAATGGGTCATGATTGGTGGACGTCGAATAACGGTGCTAGTGGTGTTGATTTCCGAGAATTCCATCCTCAGGTAACAATCCTCAGAAGTCTAGATAATGCAGGTCATGGAGTATCGGTTAGAGACTCTAGCAATGTCGAATTATCTTATGTTATTACATCAGGAAATGGCATTGGTTCTAGCCTACCAGAAACTGGGGCAGGGCTATATTTCCATGAAGCTAATGACGTGATGAGCGGAGGAAAGAATGTCTCCTGCTTCACATGTATTTCAAATGGAGATCAGCATGGGATAGTCGCTAGGGATAGTATAGATCTACAATTACTCGCAGTAGAGGTTCACGACCCACTAAGCGGTCCCGCCGTGGATATCGACAACAGCGGCCTTAGCCGAGATGGTATGGTAATTATCGATGATATGAGAATAAATCTCAATCAATCTAATTATGCAATTCAATTACAAGACGTAAATGCCGAAATTCATGGTCTCGATCTTTCAGGAGATAATGGAGGCGTTTTCTGGAGTGCTGGTGATGCGATTTCCTCCTACCTATCTACCAGCATAATCTCAGGTAATGGTGGTTCATGTTTCGATATAGTCGACCATTCCGAACTAGTCGTCAACAACCTAGGATTGGCTTGTGCAACAGGTTCCAAGCCTACAGTAGAGTCCAGCTTTGTTAATTTCACAGATTCCGGCTTTATTCCCGGAACAGGGCATGAAACTACTTTCCATCTAGAATCTTCAAGCCATGTTCGTTGGATTTCCTCTAGTTCTATTTCCGACCCAACATATACCGCTTCTGACAGTATTCTGGACATCATGTGGTTCATCGAAGTCCACGCAGTAAATCAGTTGTTGAGACATATACCATATGCTGAAGTCAACCTCTCATTTTCATCTTGGGAAGCTGATCAATCAGCCAACCTGCCGTATCATGGATTCGAGACACTAGGGCCTTATGTTGGAAATCGATGGATTCCTTCTCAAGGCTGGTCAGCCGACAATACGGCCCATGTCGGATGTGACTATGACGGGGTACACAACGATTCTGCATCGATAACTTTGGATGATGATTTGTTGGTGTATTGCAGGCTTGAATTAACCAATCAACCTCCATTCATCATTTGGTCTACACCTGAGGATGAGGAAGAATTCCCAAGTGGTTCTTCAGTTATTTTCGATGCTAGTAACTCATGGGATTTAGATGATGATCCATTAACCTACACATGGACTAGTAGCATAGATGGTGATTTATTATCATCTTGTTTTGGCACCTTACCCTCCGGAAACAATGGCTCATTCATAGTTGCCAATAACCCTCCTGAAACTGCTGATGGTTGCTTATCTGATGGTGAACAGGAAATTACCTTGGAAGTTTGCGATAGTGGAAATCAATGCGTTAGCGAAAGCCGAACAATTGAGCTCTTTAATCGCCCTCCTTCCTTGTCTGTTTCCACTTCTCCAAGTATCTCCTCTTGGGGAATAATGCACCTTGGTCGGACGGCAAATGCAACAATTTCACTCGAGGGAAGCAGTGACCCAGAAGGCGACCAAATAACATGTTGGATAGAAACAAATTACGGTTTCTCTACAGCAACCGATCAGGGTTGCCCGATGATTTTTGACATAGATTTCCCGGGGGCACCAACCCAGTTTACTCTGACCATTTATCTTTCAGATGGAAATAACCCAGACGTAACTTGGAGTTTTGATGTAAAATTATTCAATGAAATTCCGGTGCCAGAATTTGAGGTATTACGAGCCGGCGAGACCTCAGATAACCTCATCTTATTGGATGGCTCGATGGTGACGGATCCTGAAGGCGATGAGGTTCGATTTGAATTCTGGAGTGACTTAGATGGATTGCTTACTTCCGGCGTAACTCCAGGCGATGAAATCGAATGGCAGGGTTGGTTGACCAAAGGATTGCATACAATTACCATGTACACCAGTGACGATAGACCTGGCCACGTTAGCACATGGAACTCAATAACTGAACAAGTAAGTGTAAACAACTCGGCTCCAATTTCAGTCATCGCTCAACCGGCCGATCAGACACTTACCGATTCTAGTGAAGTTATTCGCTTTGATGCCACAGGTTCAGGAGACTGGGATTTGGCTTGTAGCGATTTACCAGACAACGGAAGTGGCTTCGTTTGCAGTCCAACCGCCGCATCAAGCAAGGATTTGGTAAGTGTAGTTTGGACTTCAGATAGAATGCTAGAACCAATAGGAAGTGGATGGATTATTGATTCCCGATTGCCAAAAGGGTATCACACAGTGACCTTGACTATAGACGACGGCTCATCAGAAGTAGACACTTCATCGATAGTTGTACGAGTCGAGGAATCAGCTCCAGTTCTTATCCTAGATTCACCTATACCTGATGTTGAAGTCTATTCAAATGCTCCAGTGTTATTCGATTTCAGACAATCCTTTGACCCGGATGGAGATGAGTTCACGGTTACGGTAACCTCGGACCTATTAGCTGAACCAATCTTACAGGATAAGACGAATGAATACTGGTACAACGATTATCTTCCAGCGGGTGAACATCGACTAACTTTCGAACTAAGGGATTCAACAGACAGGGTCCGCACTCACACTCAAACTCTATTCGTAATGCAGACCGGACCTGTTGCAATAATCGATGGATTGCTCGATGGTCAATACATTCCTCCAGGTTCTACGATTACTCTGGATGGCTCTCAGTCATTTGATTACGATGATGATATAGTTCTCTACCAATGGACCACAGGAGACGGTCAAACAATTGGTAACAGGGAAATTATCGAAGTCGAATTCACTCCCGGACCTATTCGAATTGACCTGCTAGTCAAAGACTCGAGGGGAGCGTCTTCGACCACATCGGTCAATCTGACCATCGGGGCTTCTTCACCGATTCTAAGTCAAATGATGATTGTACCAAATGAGATCGAAATGGACAGTCCAACTCAAATGAGAATCACGGTCAATCTCGAAGACGCTGATGGTACTACTCAGGTGGTTAGAGGAGTGATGAAAATTAGTGGTTCAGAACTGACTTTAATTTTCCAAGACGATGGAACGCGAGGCGATGATGTCGCCGGAGATGGAATTTGGACCTACGTTGGTACGTGGCTAATCGAAGAAGAGGGTTGGGTGAATGTTGAGGTATGGGCAATAGATGGTGAATTCACCAGCCCTGCCTTGATAGAAACTCTCTCAGTTGAGGAACCCCAAACTACCTCAGTGATGTCTTGGATAATGGGTAGTGGGCTCCCATACCTTATTGCCGTAGTAGGGGTGCTCATCTTGCTTGGCATGGTCTATCAGAAAAACAGGAATGAAGCAATACGCCGAGACTTAGAGATGATTGAGTCATGGTCAACCTTTGACCCTAGAGAATTAGATGACGAATTCGACAGCAACTGAGCCAAACTCAATTGAATCATAGGGTACCCATAATGCCGCATACGTCATAGAGGGGAGGCCTCATGAATTCTCATGGAGAAAGAAGAGTGGTGGGATGAGAATCTCGACTCTTCGGAGGAACTCATCTGCCCTGATTGTGGTTCTGAGCAGAAGATAGAACATCTAGGCCCGTGGATGACTGGATACGCTCCAAATCCACGTTGGACAGAAGATGTTGGCCCAACCAAGGTGTGTACAAAGTGCGGTTTGGCCGATTACAATCCACAACAACAGAAGGAATTCAACGACTTCCTCGCTTGGACGGAGGGCAATTACGAGGTCAAAGTCGAACTTACAGATAATGAAAAATTGGCGGCCAAGGGAATCTTCTATTTTCTAAGATATACAATTCCAGAATTACTCTTTTTCCGAAACATAGCCTTCTTTTTTCTAGGTTTATTCTTCATCTTCGGACCGATTTACATCGCATACCTGAACATCCTCGAATACCAAGCCGCGCAAGCAGACCCCACCATGCATTTTCCTTTAGAGGACTTGCAACTTACCCTTGGGGTGCTAACATGCATGGGCCTTCCATTAATCTACATTGGAATCAGGACGGTTCCTATCGCATTCAGATCCGCCTTCAAGGCGTACTTTGGCGCCAAGGATTTAGCCGACGACATAATCGAAAAAATCGATCGACACTAAGGTGAACTCTACTGGCATCATAGAGGGCCTACTGAGCAACCCCTGAATGGCAAAGGCCATCATGATGGGTCTGCAGACAGAACCCAGGATTATGGATTCGTCACAAAGCAACCGATGTACTCAGGAGCATCATATTCTCTACCC
>WTHI01000071.1:15262-16885 GCA_011523185.1 Methanobacteriota archaeon | reverse complement strand
GAGGGTATGACGTGGTGGCTTGTTGTAGGGGCTCTATCCTCTGGCCTGAGCGCCGCTGCCTCGGCCATAGTTACCGCTCACGAACTCGGCCACAAGAAAAGAGGGAGTCCAGGATGGAGACTCGCTAGAGTTCTGCTTTTTTCTGTCCACTACACTCACTTTACCTATGAGCACAATCATGTTCACCATAAGTGGGTAAGCACAGCCAAGGACTCTGCCAGTGCAGAGGCTCATCAGGGGCTGTGGTCGTTCTGGATGAGTACTATACCAGGTCAGTTTTTCTCATCTGCTAGTGTACACAATAAGAAGGGTAAGACTGGAATTAGTAATCCTACTTATCGCGGTCTTTTGCTACAAATGGTTACTCTGTTTGCAATAGCATTTCTTCCTGGCATGCTTGAGTATTTTGATGGTATTCCAGTTGCTGTAGGATGGCTTGTAATGTCTGGAATCGCAATTCTAACTCTAGAGTACGTGAATTACATTCGTCATTGGGGACTCAGAAGATCTGAGGACGAGAGATTTGCAAAGGAGCACTCATGGAATACAGAGGCTAGGTGGTCTAGGTGGAGTCTGCTAGAGTTGACACGACATTCCGACCACCATCTTAGAGCAAGTGTTCCCTTCTGGAAGTTAAGGCCTTACGAAGGTACACCAGAGCTAAGATGGGGTTACTATGCATCATGGTGGCCATGCTTAGTACCGCCGATATGGAAGAGGGCGATGGCCAGTAGACTCCCTGATAACCAGTAGGTAACCACAATAATCGAGCGCAATTCTCAAGAGCACTTCGAATCGGATACATCCGATGGTTCCCGATTCGGTGGAAGCGACATCAGTCTCAACCACCTCTGCACTTATCCACACGGGACTTCTAAGTGTAGGTCTAAGCAATCTATTTTGGAAGGGCAGTGAATTGAACACTGACGATAATCCTGAGACTCTTCTTCTTGTGGCAATGGCTCTATTTTGTATCGCGATTCCGTTTCAAGGTCTGTACATTTTACTAAGTCGAATGATTAGAGAATATCCAAATCCAGTCATGGTTCCATCATCAGTTTTACACTTAGCATCTCGATGTGAAGTCGTAAGTTACGCTTGTGGTATCACAGGATTTTGCCTGATGTTAGTTAGAACTTCAAATCTCCTTGCCGCTACCTTGATTGGTTCCGCAATACTTGTCATAATAATGGCAAGGTCAGCACTTTCAGTTCCTGCACGATGACTTACTCTACGGAGTGAGATTGATTGCTTACCTCTGCTACGAACCCATATGGAAGGTGTCTACGCCCTACCGAGTTGGCCACCTTCAACTCCTTGGGAGGCCTATATTTTCGCCTTAGTAATTCCACTTTTTCTTCGAATTTGGCTATTAAGAAGACCGTTACTTGATCTCATATCTGTATTTGCACCTAAAGATGAGAGGACCCGTCACTGGCGATGGCTCAAACAAAACCATCACAGATTACCGATAACGGGCTTTGATGGATTATTGAAACAAGAAGTAATCGCATTTGTACTTCCCAGTATTGCGGCTGGAATAGTTCGAATAGGCATGGGTAAGATAGGTTGGGAAGATTGGGATAGCATCCCAAGTTTGGGAGAAAAACTTCTGATTATTGC
>WTHI01000071.1:12452-15162 GCA_011523185.1 Methanobacteriota archaeon | reverse complement strand
ATAATCGATTTCGGTCTTGGTTATGCCACATATCCAGCAGAAGGTTTGGCTGAACAAATTGAAAATCGAATGCAATCAATTCTTGACAATCATATGCGTGCCACGCGTGATGCGATATTCACCAATGTGATGTTTTCCTTATTCCCATTAATCGTCCTGAAGGTTCTTCCAGAGATAGTCTGATTACATCAAAAGGGGGAATGATTTTGACGAGCCCAGGCTATCTCGAGTTACTCCGCACCAACAAGACGTTCGCTCGTCTTTGGGGTTCGAACATGGTTCTCTACATCGGAGATTGGTTTACTGTTCTAGCAATGTTTTTGTTAGCAGGTGATGCAACAGATAATTCCCCTCTGGCAATAGCAGGTGTTCTAGCCGTTAGGAGTTTCACATTTGCGCCATTGGAACCAATAACGGGAATGTTAGCAGACAGATATCCCAGAAAATACTTGATGGTCATTGCAAATTTGTTTTCCTTTACGGTACTTATTTCATTCATCTTAACCGACGTATTGGATAATCTATTCTCTGTTTATGCATTAACTATCTTGTTGGTGGTAGGTCGAGCGATTTACGATCCTGCAGGAACTGCATATCTACCAACAATTTGCAATGAAGAAGAACTGCTGACCGCTAATGCTCTAGTCTCTGGAGGTTGGTCTGCATCAATGGGTATTGGAGCCGGACTTGCCGGATTTATAATTTCAGAATATGGTTGGAAAACAGGTCTAATTTTTGATTCAGTGACTTTCCTTATCGCTGCCGTTGTAATATCAACGCTACCTCATGGTGGACCTGACCCTAATGAAAAGAAAACAGGAGGGCTATTCTCGATGTTCAGAGAAATTTTCTCTGGCTGGGGATTTATTATCCAAAGACCAGAAATCAGTAGAATTGTCATGGCAAAGGGCTTGTGGGCGACCGGAGGTGGTGCCCAGATTTTCTTACTAATTTTGATTGGAATGGACTCAACTTTGGGAGAAATATCTACGGGTGCGGCTGGAATTGGTGTTCTGTATATGGCTAGAGGTTTTGGAAGTGGATTTGGTCCAATAGTTACTAGACCTCTAATGACAGTTCAACGATATACTCCATACATCATCGGTATATCCTTGGGCGGTGCTGGAATTTTCTACACGGGAATATCATATTTAGAATGGGGAATGATTACCCTTGTTTTGGTATTCTTCAGCCACGCTTGTAGCGGAATTTCTTGGGTATTCAGTACAACTTTACTACAGCGCAGAACTGACAATGAATGGATGGGTAGGGTTGCTGGAACTGATAATCTCATCATTACATTGGTGATGGGCATATCTACAATATCGGCTGGGTATATTATCGAAGAGAATATTCTTTCTTTACGAGAAACTTTGCTATTAACCGGACTAATACAGATTTCGGTAGGATTGTTATGGTTATTATTTTCAAGTCCACAAGAAAAGAGATTTTTGAATGGGTGAACCTAGGGCTAAATGGTGAGGGGGCAATATGGTCGAGAGTAGATTGGTTTGGATTGATCTTGAGATGACCGGTCTGTACCCTGATGAAAATACGATTATTGAGATTGCAACGATTGTTACAGAAACCGATCTCTCCATAGTAGCTGAAGGTCCAAGTTTTGCCATAGATGTTGGAAAAGAAGAATTGGCAAAGATGGATGATTGGAATGTAAAACACCATACTGAGAACGGCTTGTTAGCAAGGATTGAATCAGAAGGTGTTTCGATGCAAAAAGCAGAACTTGAAACTCTTGAATTTCTGAAACAATATTGTTCTCCAGGTCAGTCTCCATTATGTGGCAACACTATTGGACAAGACCGACGATTCTTGCGCAGATATATGCCAGAATTACACGACTTTTTCCATTATCGAAGTGTTGATGTCACTAGTATCAAGATTCTAGCAAGGGCTTGGTATCCTGAAGTGAAGAATTGGCGAAAGAACTCAGGACATAGGGCTCTTGACGATATCAGAGGAAGTATAGAGGAATTAGCCTACTATCGTGATCAATTATTCCGAGATTAACCAGATTACTCAATGGCATATCCTCTAGCGTCGGTAATCACCAAATTGACGCCTAGTCCTGTTCTATGGAAGCAAATTAAATCGAGGCCATGAATAAGATGTCCAGTCTTGGCTCTACCCAAAGCACCGCTATCATCCAAATCCCTCAGTGGTCGTCTGACTCCATCAACATCATCGAACCAAGGAAGATACCCTTCTGGTGAGAATCTGATTCCAAGAATCATGTCTGTACCTTCGGTCCATTGAGCCGCATCTGCATCTGCTCCACTTGGAATCGCGGGTGCATTGGGATGGGTGTGTAACCAATGGGTGAATCTACTTCCACGTGACCCTCTATCAGTTGAGAAAAGTCCATCCATCCATTCCTCAGGAACATGGTGAACCTCGAATGAATCTCCTCGGTTAACTAGGTGAGGTTCTCCAAGCAGATATCCCTGTCCGGCGAACAATCCGTTCTCTTGATCCGCTCCCGCGTATGCTTCAACGACTTCTTTCGGATTTTCCAGCTGGTGGTCAGGGTCCATGCCTACCAGAATCTCGTCGGGTAAGGATTGGAATGTCCAGTCAAGAATCGTTGCTAGATTTTGGATTGGCATCAATAACACTGCAGCATAGGCGTCTCGGTTTGCTAATGATTGGCTATTGTAACGACTAGCCGCCTCGTGCAACCAAATAGGAATCA
>WTHI01000071.1:0-12352 GCA_011523185.1 Methanobacteriota archaeon | reverse complement strand
GCTAATGATTGGCTATTGTAACGACTAGCCGCCTCGTGCAACCAAATAGGAATCATATATCTTCCTCCGCTGGTCCAAGAAGTCGCTCAACGATGACACCATCTCGCCAGACGCCGTCGAGCCTAGCATGCTTGCGGTAGATTCCTACTTCTCTGAAGCCGTGTTTGGAAAGTAGGCGAAGAGATGCAACATTTTCCACAAAAACACGAGAGAGCACCTTCCATTTTCCATCTGCGACCAATGCTTCTAGGAATGCTGACATCAGAAGGTCGCCCACGCCCAAACCTCGAGAGGATTCGCCGACGTAGATTGAGAATTGAGCGACACCCTCGTAACAAGGGCGAGTACGGTAAGGAAATGACCGGACGAAACCCAGCACATCTCGTCCGGAGTCGGCTACAATAACGAGTCCTGTTTCGGTCCAGCCTGCGACACCATCTGCATCGATATGCTCGGTATTGAAGGTCGCGACACGCTCATCAATTACCTGATTGTAAATTACCGCGAGCGACTCACAGTCTCGCGATTCCATGGCTCGGATGGTAACGCTCATCGATTCCAGACCTCATGATTTGCAAGTTGAAACTTAGCTATGGAACCATCTGCCCCCGCTGATTCCATCGCCTCATTTGCGACGTTAGAACTACTAATTCCTAGAATCAACTTTGGCCTTTGTATCTTGTCAGAAGATACCAATTCAAGCAAGCCGCGTAGAACTTCTAGACCCTTTACAGGAGGGATGTAGTGGTCAAGAAGAAGTAAGTCTGGTTGGAAGTTCTCGATACGTTCGAAGCAATCCACTGTGTTCCAATATTGCAAGATTTCCCAATTACTGAG
Organism: Methanobacteriota archaeon; assembly: GCA_011523185.1. Lineage (GTDB taxonomy): Archaea > Thermoplasmatota > Poseidoniia > Poseidoniales > Thalassarchaeaceae > MGIIb-O1. The sequence continues at coordinate 11,515 of WTHI01000071.1, read as the reverse complement.
GTCTACTCCACCCTCTAAGAGAATCTTCTCAATGTCATAGGAGTCCTCGAATGCGAGTACTCGCATACTTACATCTCCTGAACTTCCCACCATGGAGGGACTTCGAACCAAGCCTCGTGCTCTCCCCATCTGTCAATTAGAGGCAGACCAAGGTCGAATCCGTTGACTAACAGGCCATTGACAGCACATGGGGATGGAATGTAGTCCTCTCCACTTTCTGAGAATTGTAGAGTGAGAATGCCAGAAGGAACAATCACATCCATGGGGTTGAATTCCATTAGCATTCTATAACTCGAAAGAGAAGCAGTAGGCTTTGAATCATAACCACCATCGCGATATCGTACATCCATAGTTGCATGTCCAAGCCGTAGACCTGATTCTCCATCTTTCATAGTAACAAATAATTGGCCACCATTGCACAATCCAGTACTAACATCTGTGTGCAGAGTGGGAAGTCCTGAGATATGTATTGGTGCATCAGAGATCTCTAGGGTTATTTCGAATCCACCTGAAGTCGAAGACACTCTTTGGTTACCTCCATCGCCAGGCACTTGCAGTATAGAGGCATCTTCAGGCGGCCATGTTTCTTCGATATGCCAGCGTCCGTCATTTCGTTGCATTTGCACATACGACTCAGGTTCATCTCCAATCCCCTTCAGGTAATATTCGAACCATGGGAATAACTCAACTGCCCAATCAAAACGCGTCATGTTAGGATAGGCCTCTGCCCCGTATCCACTAGTAACTTCAGAATGTCTATCCGGCTGGTCGGGATAATTGTGCGCCCACTGACCTGCAATGGTTCGAACGTTGATACCCTGCTGACGAAGTAATTCGTGGGTAGGGAAAGCATGGTATGGATCGACATTCCAATCTTGCATTCCCCAGACGATGTATACGCTACCGTTGTAATTGTCAAGCACATCCTGCAGATGGTACCTCTCATCCCAATAATCGTTCCACTCGTCGCCTCCAAAGCCCGCTCCGAGCCATGTTGTGAAGGGGCTTACTGGCCCAATGGCATCGTCACTACACATTCGCATATCGTCCTCGGTTGCGTCAGCAGTTGCACCTTCATACAGAACATCGTAGAGCATCGCCCTAGCCTCGGATGATCCGTTGCGGTAGAACATCTGCTGGACGCCTATCGAGCCTGAGATCGGGACGATGGTCTTGAGGTGGGGTGATGGGTTTTGGGCGGCTTCCCAATTTGTCGTTCCAGCATAGGACTTACCCATTAGTCCAACATTTCCATTTGACCAATTCTGCTCACCCAACCAATGCACGGCGGCTTGGATTCCTATTTGTTCACCTAAGCCTTTGACGTCTTGGCAATGTGTCGATTTCCCAGTTCCGAAAGTTGAGACTTGAGCTAAGGCGTAGCCATGGGGTACGAATTGATCTAACACCCACGCCCCGACTCCTGCGTCAGGAACGGTGTTGGGGTTGGAATCATCTCCAGCGATTCCTTCGCCGCCGAAGTCGTAGTACGGATGGATAGTCGCAATCACTGGAACTTTGGTTCCAGGTTCTACATCTGGCATCCACAATGCGATGTGCATCAGAGCCGGTCCGGGATATCCTACATCTCGCTCGCTTGGAGGTAAATCGACTTCGACGAAGTGTTCAGTAGGGCCACTCCAGGTGTAAGGGCCTGCTTCTGGTAATTGACTGCGCAGGCCAGTCATATTGAGGTCCATCTTGTGGCGTTCGTTGACTGGGGTATTCCACCAATCATCATCCTCTCCTCCGGCGATAGACGGTCCTGCTGCAGTCCAAAGTGTGGACATAATGAGCATCAACACGATAGCAACAACCGCAACTCCTCCGCCCAGAAGATAACGTGAATCCATACTCTCAAATTTACTAGAGAAGTTGAAGCCATTTTCGTTGATGTCTTCGATTATAGTGGCTTCAAGGACCTGTTCATTGGAGTGGTCATGGCCACAGCACTCCTCGCCCATTAAGTCGCTGACATAGTCCTAGCAAATGAGACTGATGCTTCTGCGAAGCATCACGCGCGAGGACTCAAATTCACATCAAGCACAATATGATCCCAATGAGGAGCGTAGGATTTTACCCGAACTTGAGAAGTTTCCGTAATTGAAAAATCGTGATTTAAATTTGATAATTGGGTGATTGTTTCATCAACCCAAGAATCGTGATTAGAGGCGGATGCTATACCATGGATGTGAAGGCATCCTCCAATTTTCTTAAGGCAGTTAATCGCCAATTCAAATCCGCCTTCTGCGGTAGGTAATAATCCAAGGATTACTCTATCCGCTTGGCCTGATAAATTCGGCGCAGTCAAACGATTATCACCTTCATGAATAGTACACCTATTGGCTACATTATTTCTTTCTAAAGACCACTCCAGCGCCTTTACCGCTACTGGATTCCACTCGCAACAATGAACATGGTTTACTTGCGATTTTACTAGCATTGGAAGAGTGTAATATCCAATTCCAGAAAATAAATCGACAACGGTTTCTCCAACCCTTCCAACCTCACCCATTCTACGACGCTCATTGACGTTTCCAGCGGAGAACATACATTGGGTGAAGTTGTACCCATAATCGATACCATTTTCTCTTCGAACCACCCAATCATCTTCACCGTGAAGAAGCTCGACTGTTGATTCGCGTTTTTCTCCTACGATTTCACCAATTTTTCCAACCCGTTTTACCTTTAGGGCGGATGCAATTGCAGACCATAATTCTGGTCCACACAAATCATTCCATCCCTCTTCCGTGAAGGCCGTACGAGGCAATAATGCCACATCAGCAAATTTTTCCCATCGCTTAGGAATAAAGTCCAACAAAGAAGAATCAGCACCTTTCTGCTGAATCAATTGGCCGACGGATTCACGTAGTCGACCATGTGGGTCCTGCTCATGCATCGTCTCTCTGACGACGCATGCCGGATTCAGACTTATGGTATATGGCCGCCCATACGCGCGGCATGCGCCGCGCGGCAGTCACCTTGGTCCTGCTACTGATGATGCAAACAGTAGCCGCCGCTCCACCACCCGGAGACGCAGAAGTGGTCAACGACATATGTTCGACTTGGAATGGTGGAAATGGAATCTGCGACGACTACAATTCTGACCTAGATGCAACAGTTACTGATGAATGGGTAGAAGGACAGGTTCGAATGGTTATGGAAACCGCTTCAACTATCGAGATGAGTATTGAATTTGGAATCTACGAGCTACCAAGAGATGAATTGGGGCTTCTTGATCTTGACTTAGAGGGTGATAGCGATCCATCGGATGGAATCCCAGCAGATTACATCAGAAACTATCGTGAGTTAGCGAGAGGTGGGTCCTCCGTAGAAGACAAAATGGTTGATTATGTTGAAGAATTAATTCAAGAAATTATTGATGAAAATTTCCCTGGGGCAACAATCGGCCCAATTCAACCAACAACTGAAATTTCTTTCTTTTCGCGTGAAGAAGCGGTTTGTACAATGAATCCCGACATCGACTCAGTGGATGAAGAATTAGACAGAGATAACAACCCATTCTTTCCACCCATTTGTTTGCGTTCTGCATTATCGCTAATCGTCGATCCAACAAATATCGGAATGGACTCGAATACTGGAGATGTAGATAGGATGATGGAGGGATTAATGCTAATGGGAGGTGAGGTGACTTCGAATTTTACAACAATCGCTTCCTCAGGACATTATCTCGAATACGTCATGATTCCTCCATCATATGCAACGGTGGCTTCGGTTAATTCTCCCGCCGAAATTTTCCTATTGGATGAAAGCGAACTGTTGGGAACAGGAGCAAGAGTTTCAATCGACAATCTTGCAGGCTCTCCTTTGTCTACTCCTTCCATCGTCGACTTAGTCGCTACTCTAGATAGTGGAGTTTCCCCGCCAGATTGGCAAAGTGAAGCAGGGCCATCTTTACGATTGGAGGTATATGTAGATCTTAGAGATCGGATGAATAGCCGTCTTTATCTGAATATTTATGTTCATCATCTTGATGCTGATGTTCTTGCTGATTGGGGACTTAATCTCGAAAGTTCAACGATTAAATTAGACTCGGTCACTTCTGACGGAATAAGAATGTTTGATTCCGAATTGGATATTGATGTTAATGATATGTTGACCTCTTTTCCAATAGAGTCTCTTTCTGAAACATTTACTGAATATCTCGGGGTGGAGGTTTTATTTCAAACTCCATTTTTTTCTAATGCACATGATTCAGGTGGATTAGATTTCATTCACACACCTGGTTCCACTTGTCAGGAAAATTTGGCTTACAGATATTGTTTGGGAAATTCTGGAGCAATGGCAAGTACCTACCCTGTGATTTTACAGACAGGTACTATTCCGTCTGAAATGCAGGTGTCAAAAATTGTCAATCAATTTATTCAACATGCAGAGGGAGACATCTCTAGCCTAGATTTATCGATATTAACCGATGAAGATCTGGCTTCAATAATGAGTGTATTGGAACTAGAATTAGAGGTTGACCTCTCTTTCCTTAATGATGGTTTACCAGAAAATTTTCCCTCTACTGATACTAGCATGTATGTGCTATTACCCGAATGGTTAGACCTAGCAGGATCAGATACAGATATCTTAGAATTTCATTCTAATTCTACTACAAATGAAAACCTGGGTATACGAGGTTCTAGACCTTATGATTGGCAGCATGCAATTTGTCTAGAGAGTGGCCGAGGAGGAGTGGGTGATCCCACTGAGTGCACCGATGAAAGTGAGGATTTGATTTGTGGTTCGACCCAAGATACCTGTGTGTCGATGGATGTAGATTTGGAAATAAAGAGGGTTGCAATAAGGGAGACAAAATCTGCTGTGGAGTTTGAATTTACCGCCGAAGTCACCCTTGAAATATACCGCCTCGGTGTCGACCTAGAAGAGGAAAACATGGAGATTAGTCCAATTCCTGCCGACATAATTCGTAGAATAATTGCAATTGGAGATAGAAAATCTGGGGGCTTATTGGAAGGTTCAGATCTTCAGGCAACAATTCCCTTAGCTAGTGGAGATTACAATCTTGAGGTTTCGAATTATGGCTTAATCGGCTTGTCTAATGCACTTATGGATGAGGTCGAAATAGCATTTGAGGAGATAGAAAAAATAGGCTCTCAGGACCTTATTTTAGGTTCAGAAACTCTCAATACAAAATTGGATATTGAACCGCTTCCAATCTCATTAGAAATACCATCAATGGAAATGCCTTTGAATATGGAAATTAGTGATACTAACCCAATCGAGATAGGTGTTAGAGTTTCGACATCATCGTTAAGCGTCGCTCTAATCCATGGAGTCGAAGATGAAGTAAAGATTAGTTTCGCTCCGGCTACAGTTGAGGCAAATCCACTGGCGTCTGCTTTTGCCGACCTAGGGCTTCAATTCTCCGATTACGGAGTTAGTTCTGAGAGCGCAATATTCTATTCAGTAGTCCCGCCGATCATGGAAAATACTCTTTGGGGCCTAATCAAAAGTTCCGCTAGATTAGAAATTACAATGCCCGATTCAATTCGATTACTCGAATTTGAAAGTGAAAAAGGGCTGGGTTATGTTGAGGTAATTGATGGTAAACAGGTTCTGAGTTATCGAACTCCTGTTTGCCCCGAGGCGGAAAATTGGCCACAATGTTATCGTCAACATGATACCATATCTTGGAGTATTGAAGTGAGTTATATCTTCATTCTTGGTGAGGTTGCTCAATACATTTTGGTGATTCTTGTATTCTTAGGTCTAGCTATCAGTCGATGGCGACGACGTAGAAAGGCTCGGAAGGCTGCTTCGAAAAGTGAAAAGGAAGCAATTGAAGAGAAAATGTTGGAATTGGAATTAGCCGCACAAATGGGAGAATTGGAAGAAAAATTGGCTATTGAAAACCCCGAAGAAAACGAGACTGAATCTTCCAATTGGTGGGACCAAGACGACCCAGAATAATCATCCATGAAGGTGGGTGAATATTCGCTGTGCCAAAGCCCTACCAATTCCGGGAGTAGCAGCTAATTGTGCTTCAGTTGCGTGTTCTATTCCCTTCATTCCCCCAAAATGACGCAATAGTGATTGGATTTTCTTTGCCCCAAGACCTTCGACTTCTTCGAGTGGGCTCTTCAGATCGCCCTTTGAACGCCGTTTTCTGTGGTATGTATTGACAAATCTATGGGCCTCGTCACGAGCATAAACCAAAACTCTAGATTTTCTGTCTAATTTCACAGGATCAACTTCTGGACGCCAAAGTGTTTCTTCTTTCTTAGCCAATGCTGCAATTGGAAAACGGTCACCCAATCCATGGGATGTTAGCATTGCATGAATATGTTTGAGGTGAGTCTCTCCACCATCTAATAACAATAAATCCGGCCACTCCTGTTGACGCTTCAACCATCGTTCAACAACTTCTTGCATCATTCTCAAATCATCTTCAACATCGGTTTTCACGCGATATGTTCTGTACTCTTTTTTCGATGGTCTACCGTTTCGGAATACCACCGCGGCCCCTACTCTTTCTTTACCCTGAATTTGGGCCATGTCGAAGCATACGATGTGGTCCAATGAGTCGAATCCGTGCACCTTTGCGGCTTGGTCTGCAGCCATTTGTTCCAAGTTACCAGATCTCTTGGTTGACTGACGAGTTGCCTGAATTTCCGCATTCGCGTCCGCCATTGCTCGCAACTTTGCTAATTCACCCCTCTGAGGATTACGTACTGTCACTTTCTTTCCTCTTCTTTCACTAAGCCAATCGTTCATCGAATCGGTTAGAGGTGCTGGCACTAGCAGGGTCTTTGGAGGCCTTCGATTAGCATAATGTTCCGACAATACTAGTGATACGGATGCCACGATGTCTCCCCGATGAAGTACAGGGTAGCTTACTTGTCCCTGAATTACCCCATCTTGCGTGTGTAGAATCAATACGACTGCTACTTCACCAACTGAAGAGAATCCTACAGCATCGCAGTCCTGATAAAATCTTGAATGAATGACTTGTTGAGATAAGGTGGTATTTACTGCTTGAATCAAGTCTCTTTTTTGAGCTGCAACCTCATAATCAAGTTCTGCGGATGCTTTGTCCATCTCTTCCTGTAAGGCCTCGATTAGCACCCCTGCATCTCCATCCAGTACACTACTAGCGGCTCTAACCTGTTGGTCATATCCTTCTGGCTCTATACATGGTCCATGACAGAGTCCAATATGCATTGCAAGGCATCCGCTAGGCAGTAGTTCTGGACAATCACGAATGCCGAATTGTGACCGAATTAGTCGAATTACCTGTTTTGCAGCACCAGCGTCTGGAAATGGCCCCCAACGCTGAGAATCCTTTGGAGGATGTCGGGTATAGATTACCCTTGGATGTTCATGCCCGGTGAATGCGATGAATGGGTATGATTTGTCATCCATCAGCATAGAATTGTATCGAGGTTTGTGTTTTCTGATTAATTGCCTCTCGAGAATTAACGCTTCTGACGGACTCTGTGTGACAATATACTCTACATCGTCAGATTCAGCGACTAATTTTGGCACCTTTTCTCGTTTTTGTTTCGCCGCAAAATAGGATCCTACACGAGAACGTAGATTTGTGGCCTTTCCAACGTATTGCACCCGCCCGTCAGCCCGCTTAAACAGATAGACTCCGGGCTTGCGCGGGAGGTCGAGAGAGGCTGGATTGACTGCCATGGGCATGAGTCGGTAAAGGTCAACGCCCATGAACTGATGGCCTCGCTGAAGATACATGCTGAGCGACACACAGCGGCGTCTATTGCTTCGCTTGGCCGACTTTGGAGCTGAGGTAGAGAGTGCTTGGGACGCTCCAAGAGCCCTATCTCTCCCTGGTCTCGCGGAGCATCTCGGGCTAGTTCGCTCGGCAATTCATACCCCTCTGAAAGAGTTGGAAGCTTCTGGCTTGATTTCTACTCGCTCGGCCCATGTTATCGGCGGAGGTCCTCGTCGTCGAACCGTCGTACATTTGACCGATTCTGGAAGGCAAAGAGCCGAGCTCTTGTCCGAGGAAGAATTGCCTGAGAAATCCCAAAGTCTTGCTATTGGGCCAATGCCAAATCAGATTCAAATTCGTGGTAGAGAGGATGAATTAGATACATTATTGACGAAATTATTGGCTGGTGAAAATTTGCAATTAACCGGACTTCCAGGAATCGGAAAAACTAGCCTTTCACGCTCCGTTGCAGAGTTATTGATGGAGCGTGGATTCAAAATTCGATGGGCCACATGTAACTCTGACAGCGATGCTTTTGCAATAGGTTCAATGTGGCTAGGTAAAGAATCCCCGAGTGATCCCGCAGCAATAGCAACTGCAGCAAGCGGGAAAAAAACCGCTCTAATTATCGATGAGGCGCAGGAATTACATCCGCGTCACTTGAGTGCTGTTCATTCGCTACTTTCGGCCTGCGCTGAAACTTCCACAGGAGTTCTCGCAGCAGTACGCGCACCAAGCCCATTCGGAACTTTACCAGGTTTCGAAGAAATTAGAATACAAGGATTGGATACCTCTGATGCTGTCGAATTATTGCCAAAATCAATCGGCAGTGAATCCGCAGAACAGGTTGCAGAAGCATTGGGTGGACATCCATTAGCCTTGCATCTATGGTCTCCAGATGAAGACATACCAGAAGAAGGGCAAGCAGTACAGGAATTTGTTCAAAGTACCGTTTTGAGAAGATTAACCAACGAGGGTCTTGGTACCTTGGACGAACTTAGCCTCTCACCATTACCGCTATCCGTTGAGGAATTATTTGTTTCTGAAGGAATCTCAGAATTGGACGATTCAGCAGTTCTCAGGTGGATGCACAGCCTAGTAGAGCCCCATCACCTAATTCGCAATGTTCGACGAGCGACTGTGGATGAAGAAATCGCACGAAATCTGCATAGCAAAGCAGCGGAGATTTGGTCTACAAGAGAGGGTTTGAGGGCTCGGAGAATAGAGGCTCATCATCGTTTGAATTCAGGAGACGAACTCGATACAGAATGGCTGGCCGAAAATGTTGCAACTATTTCTCTTGAAGATAGTGCAGCAGCAGCGGTGTTAATTGATGATGCTATACAGATTAACGATGACGAGAACCTACGCTTGACTGCAATCGATCTCGCCTTTGAGAGAGGTGAGCCAGAAGTCGCCTCTGAACACATAAATACGGTTTCAGATAGCCCTCAGAAATTAATCAGAAAAGCGAGGCTTGCTCGGCAACAAGGAGATTTACAAGAGGCCGAAAAATTGGAACAATCTGCGCTTGATTCGTTATCTCCAGCCGAGGCGGTTAGAGCAAAAATTGCCTCCTTGGTTCGAGCCCACGATGATAGGTTACCTGGTCAGCCAACAAAAGTCCAAAGTTCACAAATTGAAGAAGTTGATTTGTCTAGGCTTCCAAACACAGATCTCGCATCTGCTAGTCTCGCACTCGACCTGCTTAGACACGCGGTTGCTGTAGAGTCTGGAAGTGTCGAAACCCTAGCCAATGTTCGTTCCTCTTTGGTAGCACAAATGGGAGAAGACCATCCACGATTGGCTTTGATAGATCTGCGAACTCTAATCACTTCACAAGCCGAGGGGTCTTTGGATAAGGCTAGGGAATATATCGATTTGGAAGTAGAGCCAATCGACAAAATAATTGCAATTCATATTGCACTTGAAGCAACCTCACCTTCGCATCCCGATTGGCTAGTCTCCGCCCACAATAATGCAATCGGAATTGAATTGAGGCCTGAAGTCCCCTCTCACCGAAGATTACTGGCTCAGCGTTGGTATTGGAGAGGTGTGCTTGAGCCAAATATGCGGTTATCCCACTGGAGAGAAGCGATTAGTCGATTCAAATCGGCTGAGTGCCCCGCCGCCGCTTCAGAGTTATTAGTCAGATTAACGCGCTCACTTTGAGATAAGCGAATCTAGCCGCCTATATCTCTGCGCCGATTAGTGTTCTAGTTTCGGCAATTCCATCGATTGCACGAACCTCGTTCATAATACAGCGAGTAAGGTCGTTATCATCATCTGCTTCGACTTTGACAAATAAATCATGCATTCCAAAAACAATCCACTGGCCGCTTACATTATCCAATTTAGCGACCTTGTCCCGGACCTCTATTTCACGTCCAGGCTCGGTTGTAATTAACACAAATCCAACCGCCATAATTCAGACCTCCACTGCGATTAACGTCTCTGTCTGTTCAACACCCGGAATGTTACGGAACTCACCCATCAGAATCTCTGACATTTCCTTATCATCCTTGAAATCGATTCTTGCGGCTAGGTCATATTCGCCGTAAACAACATGGGTTTCGACTACATTTTCCAATTCCAAAAGTGCTCGGTAAACCTCTGATTCCCTCATTGGTTTTGTCTTAATTAGGACAAATGCGGTACTCAAATCAACGACCTCTGCGGGAGGGGCCCTTCCCTGTTTGTTTATGACTCCTATGTAGTAGATGCTAACCTCTTCCAACAGGGGGGAAACAATACAATGAATGAAGTGAGCGGGTTAACCCATGCGCGCGAGGGAAGGTAGGTCAGCGGGCCTCGCAATTTTTCTAATCGCATTGTTAGTCATGTCCTACAGTCTACCTATAGCCGCTAATGCTGCAAATAGCAAAAGCACAACCGTTTGGTCAGGAACAGTGCTCCTTCCGGATGGTTATCTCGTAGGCGCTCAAGACATCTTAATTGTCCAGGAAGGTACAACAATTCGGTTGGGTTCGGATGAGGACCTTACCGTAGATGGTAGAATCATGATTGAAGGTACGGAAGACAATCCTGTCATTTTAGAATCAATTCTTGATAAGCATGATGGAATTATATTCAACCAGTCCAGTCAAGGGCTCGGGTCGAGTATCGAAAACCTAACAATTACAGGTGCTGAATTTGGAATTACAATATATGGTTCCAACCCAGAATTAACAGATATTATAGTCCAGAATGCCGATAGGGTCGCAGTTGACCTATTTGATGGAGCAACTCCAACAATCAATAATCTAGAAATTAATGGAGGTGGTCAGGATGTCCACGGTTTCTCTAGTAGTTGGAGATATGGAATAGGACTCTCTGTCGGATCCAATTCTGCACCAATTCTCAACGGCCTAAACGCTGACGGTCTAATCACTCGTGCTGTAAATTATTGGGGTAATTCGGGTGGCTTGCTTTCGAACCTAGAAATTAGCAATATTTCAGGCGCAACCCTTGCCGTTGGAACTGGTATTTGGATTGAAGACTCAAGGCCTCTGATTACCGATGTGGATATCCAGCGTTCGGACAATGGCATTTTTGTTCGACATATTACTGATGGTTGGGTTACTCGGCCAACTTTCCAAAGAGTTGTCATCGAGGACAGTATGTATCGTGGAGTGCTGGTTGAGCAGTATAATCATAGCCAATTTAGCAATTTACCAGCTCACGCAGTTTTCGATGATTTGACTATTCGTGGAACCGGTGGTGTGGGTGCTAAAACTTCAGGCTTGGGCTTTTCAGCATTTGAAGTCAATACAAGTGGCGTTATTGTTGACAATGCCTTAATCGAAGATA
>WTHI01000085.1:0-16905 GCA_011523185.1 Methanobacteriota archaeon | reverse complement strand
AGAGACAAAGTTCGCGAATTGGAAGTAACTGACGACTGCCCTCTGATGACTACTGACTCCGGACTTGATGCCTTACTAACAAGGAATATTGAGAAGGGAGGACGAACTACTGCAGACCTCAAAGTAACTGCCTCAGAAAGTCACCCTCAACGGAATTGTCGAGTGGAAGTTACTGTTGCTTCAGATGGTGCAGATGGGAGCCAGCTTTCAACAGACTTCACACGAATAACCGTTGAACAGCCACCAACAAACACCCAAGACCCTGATGACCCAGATGAAGAAGAAGACCCTGTAGAAGTGGTCACCTCAAATCTCCCTGCTCCCGGAATAAGTGTCATTCTTTCATCACTAATTGGCGCACTATTTGTTAATGCTAGAAGAAGACAATAATTCTGTTTTCTTTTTTCAGATTTCATCATCAAAATCAACGAACTGGAATAGTGCAATATATACATCAGACCATGCAAAATTACCACAGTAATGGTGCCCTGTAATCAACAACATATATCTGTGGAATGAGGTTCGCCAAGAAGCGTAGGTGTGCCTAGCCTATGCTAAATCTTTGAATGGAAGGGAATAATCGTGGCTGAAGATAAATCAGAAGAGGCTAATTTCACTAGAATGGTGGTTGGCTCCGTCGCTACCACAATGGTACTTCTGTTGATTCTGCCAATGATTTTCGTTGCAGGAAAGTCAACCTACTATTCCGCCTACACTGAAGGCGAAGGAGGAGACATTAGTTCACTTGCTCAAGTTACTGATATGCGAGATACAATGGCTACCGATGAAGGCTATTTTATCGCCAATACAATGTCCACTCCAATGCTTGTAAATGATTGGAGAGATCCTCATCGAACAGCATTGATGATTATTGGTCCAGAGAAACCAATTGCTGAAACTGAAGCTGATGCGATTTACGACTTTGTAACCAAAAATGGGGGTAAGGTTATCGTCGCTGCTGATGGAACAAATGCAAATCGATTGGCTGAAAAATTTGGCGTTACTTTCTTTGATTCCCCGCTCAACGATGAGAATCAGTATTGGAATGAATATGATGATGATGGACAACCAATCCCTGGATCGTGGCTAAACGTATGGGGACTTGCAGCGGTTTCAGAAGATGTTAACGATATGCCTTCTTCCTACCTAAGACAAGGCTGTGTTGATACCGATGTCTTAGAGGAGAATAGAGAAAATTGTAGACTTCCTGTTATGTTCCGTTCCCCCACTGGAATGAAATTCGAACCCCTTCCTGAAGATGACCCGAGTCAAGCATCAGAAAATCAAAGAAAAGTCAAGATTCTTTCAACCGCCTCCCCATCTGCGTTTATCGATGTACAAGGTAACGGACTTGCAGATGACCAGAGAAACCCTGCACCTGGAGATTTGGCCCTAATCATCCGAATCGATTACCCGGGAATTACCACCTTTGACAAGGTTAGTGCGGGTTCCGGTGGATTAGTAGGTGGAAATACTAGAGAGCTACAAGTTACAGGTAGTATCGTCTTTGTATCCGATGAAGAGGCTTTCTCAAACAGATTGTGGAGCCTTGATGTAGCGGTTGAAAACGACATGAGCACTTCTTGCGAACAGCAAGACAACAATTGCTGGTTAAACACTGTAAGAGAGACATATTGGCAAGGTAATGAACAATACTTCTCCTTACTTATTGATGATATGATGGAGCATGATAATCCGAAATTGGCTAAATCTATTCGGGATGATAAAAGTGAATTCCAAATTGTCTTTGATGAAAGTCGACACGTTACTGGAATCATATCCGCCCCATTTGTAGAAACAATGGGTACTGTTGTACTCTTGACTTCGAACACATTCCTCAAGTGGCTGGTTGTTCTAAACGTTGGATTGCTATTGCTAGTTGCGATGATGGTAGTTCCGGAAAAAGAAAATTGGCGTCATATTTTTGACCTTACCAGATTCAAAGAACGGCCCAATAAATTGGACCCTAGTTCCTATCGAGAACGAGTGCAAAAAGCACTATTCACTAAAGTTAGAGTTCATCATGACCTAACTAGAGATCAGATGGCGATTAAACCGCCAGCTGAGGTTCAAACGATGATTGGTGATCCAAGACTCGTTGAACTGGCATATAGCCAAAGCAGAAAATACACTCCCCAAGAATTACGTCAACTAATGGTGGCGATAAGACGCTGGGGTAAAAACTGAAACAAACAGAAAATGGAGAGAGAAATATGACTGAAGAAAAAGCTGCGACAAAAAAGAAGCCTAAGGGCGGCTCAAAGAAGATGAGTGATAAACTCGAAGCCGTCGGTGCAATCGGACAAGCGATTAGTACCGAAGTGCAGAAAGTAATCATCGGAAAGAGCCATGTTATCGACAATGTGTTGATCAACATCCTGTCCAATGGTAACCTCCTGTTCGAGGATTATCCAGGACTTGCGAAGACCCTGATGACGAATACGTTCGCCGATGCACTCGGCTGTGATTTCAAGCGTGTACAATTTACGCCTGACCTTCTACCAGCCGACATCACTGGAACGAATATCTACGATGCAAAGAAAGGAGAGTTCTCGTTTAAGCCTGGACCGATTTTCTGCAACCTACTATTGTCTGACGAGATTAACCGTGCACCTCCAAAGACCCAAGCGGCACTTCTGGAAGCGATGCAAGAAAAGCAGGTTACCATCGGAACTGTAACTCACAAACTTCCAGCCCCGTTCCTAACAATGGCAACACAAAACCCTGTGGAACAGGAAGGAACCTACCCTCTACCAGAGGCTCAACTTGACCGATTTATGTTCAAGATGAGTGTAGGATACCCAGACCGTGCAGATGAAGACGAAATCCTTGCTCGACGTATTGCTCGAAAGAAGGACGATGTAGAAGTAGAGACAATTACCGATCCTGCTCGTGTGGTTGCTATGCAGACCGCAATTGAGGATGTATTCGTCGACCCTGCGGTTCGAATGTACATGGTTGAGATTGTATCTCGAACCCGTGAAGACCCAAGGGTTCTCGTTGGTTCATCGCCACGTGGTTCACAGGCACTTCTGAAGACAAGTCGTTCCGCTGCTGCAATGCGTGGACGTGACTTTGTCACACCAGACGATGTGAAGTCGGTTGCAACCCTCGCGGTAGCTCACCGATTAATCCTCAAGCCAGAACACCAGATTAAGGGTCTCGAGACTGACGAAGTAATCTCAGATATCCTACGTCAGGTACCTGTACCAACAGTTTGAGCATCTTAACCGAATTTAGCAAATGGAGGTGATAGCCGATGGCATGGAGCAGAAAATCAGCCATGTTTGCCGCCCTTGCGGTAGCCATGTATCTGCTAGGACTGGTGTTGAGAAATCAACAACTTGTCACAGTCGCTGTTGTGCTACTATCCTTCCTTACCTATGCTGCATTCCGAACAACCCATGCCGACGTCGCATCTAGTGGACGTCGCTTGGAGGATGCAGAAGCAGATTCAGGAGTGGCTCTCCAATCAATTGTCGCAATGCGAAAACTATCCTCTGCGAGGGTTTTCGAAGACGGTGAAATTGATGTTGTCCTAAGGATTCAGAACCGATCTACTCTCTCCAAGGTTCTAGAGGTCCGAGACAGAGTCCCTGAAGTCATGCGAATAAAGAAAGGAGCAAATTATGTTCTGATGGAATTAGGTGGAAGGAAAGAAACTGAAATCTCCTATACGATTGAAGCCCCTCTACGGGGATTCTATACTATTGGACCCGTTTGCGTCAGAGTACAGGATGCATTCGGATTATTCCACAATGAAAGGGAAATTCAACTCTATGATGACTTCCTTGTATTCCCTAAGATGGAGGATATCAAGGACGCATTAATCAAGAGCAGGGTTCCAAAAATCTTCACAGGGGCCGTCAACATTCGTAACCCTGGTGAGGGTACGAATTTCTACAACTTGCGCGAGTACATCCCAGGAGATCCTATGAAGAAGGTAAACTGGAAAGCTTGGGCTAGATCTGGAAAGATGATGGTAAACGAGTTTGAACGAGACGCAGTTAGCGACATTATATTGATCATCGATAGTCGATCTGTATCTGAAACTGGCCCAGTGAGTCGAAATTCCTTGGTCTATAGTACAAGGGCTGCCGCAAGTCTAGCGCAGTATTTCCTGTCCCGAAGAGATTCGGTTGGTTTGGTGACTTATGGTGACGAAATTGTATCGGTTGACCGAGACACAGGTAAGAAACAATTGTACGTGATTCTAACTAAATTGGCCGGAGCTATGGCAAAGGGCAACACACCACTGAAAGTAGTCACAAACCGTATTCTACCTCACATCAACCGAGGAAGCCCAATTATTATCCTAAGTCCATTAGAAGATGACCCAACGATAATTGATGCAGTTAGAGACTTCAGGGCTAGGAATTTCGACGTAACCATACTCTCACCATCAAGCCTTGAGTTCGAGTTCGATGCCAGAAGACTGGATCGTACTGGATATGAAGTTCTCAAGACAGAAAGGGATATTCTGATTAGTGAACTAAGAGGATTAGGTGCGAATGTTATGGATTGGGAACCAGACATGATGCTAGTAACCGCGTTAGCCGGAGCAAGAGGATTCTAGGGGGTGAAATTATCGCAGACGATGTCAAAGTAGAGGGTGCTTCCGATACCTCCCATCTATACGATGGAAAGACAGTTAGATCATCCGCTCCAAGTAGGAAAAAGGCAGCGGGTCGACTAAAGTCTAGCACCGATATCCCCCAAGATGCTATTCCAGAAGTGCATGTACCATCTTGGATTGAGTCTTTCTTTGGAGGACCTATTGTATCTTCGATGAAGTTCCTCCCAGCTAACCGAACTGTGACCAATTTACAGTTAAGTTCGGCAGGATGTCTAGTACTACTAACCGCTCTTACTCTACTATTCACTCCAGTATCCGGAACCGCTTGGTTTGCTATTGCAAATTTGATTGGCATTCCAATAATTGGAGGAATTATTCACATCTCGATTATGATTATTGGTGCTATTGGAGGTGCTTATGGAATCTTCCAGCGTGATCAGAGGGCATTGTTGGTCTCGTACGTAGCAATGCTACTGGTAACCCTAAGGTTCGCAGGAAGCAAGGTTGAGTTCGGATTCAACCTACTACCAGAACAAGAGATTCTACAGAAAATATTGCTAATTGCCTACGCTGTTTTCTTAGTAATGTACTTCGAACTAACCAACGGAATCATTCGATTCTCAATGTTGGATACTTCAATTAGAACTGGTGAAGTATACGTAATGGGTGAAGGGAAAATAATCAGACAATATTACCGAGCGATTGGAATAACTCCAATTGTGGCAGGATTAGTGGCCTTGCTAACCCTTCTCATCAATCTAATCATTCCCGCAATGGTCGGCATCTTCGATAGTGTTCAGGCCAACAGATTGAGGGAATCTGTGGAATTAACTTCCGTTTATGGTGTAGCGCTCGGAACAGCAATGGTGTTCACAGTAATTGCCGCCGCATTCGCAGTAAACTTGCCTCTCCGCCTACAGCAAATGCAAGAAGGACGAGCAAACAAGTGAGTGCTCTGATTTACTCTGGATTGAGGAATCCACCAATCATACCCAAATCAGCCACAATTAATCTAGCAATAGCTTCGACAACGGGTACGGCTCGAGGACCCAACACAGGGTCGTGTCTTCCACCTACTTGTAGCGGGCGTTGTTCTCCACTAGGTAGGTGTAGTGTAGATTGTTCTCGGGCTATGCTGCTTGGTGGTTTGAAGTGCACAACAACTCGAATTGGAGCACCGGTTGACCTACCCCCTAGGGCACCATCGGCTTGAGCCGATTCTGAACCTTCTAACTCAGGCGTAATGCCATCGAAATACCAAGCATCATTATGTTCAGAACCTCTCATCTTTGAGGCTTGAACTCCTCTAGAAAATTCAACAGCACGAGCACCGGGAATAGCCATCATACCTCGTGCTAAAGCCGGTTCTAGGCCATCAAACCAAGGTTCTCCTACACCTATTGGTAATCCTTGAATAATACACTCTACACTAGAACCGACCGAGTCTTGATCCATCCTAACTTCTTCGATATATTTCGAAAATGACTCAGCGGCCTCTTCGTCTCTACAATTCAATCGTGCCATTGTCGAATCCGCATCCTGTTCTGTATCTCTATCGAGTAGGAACAATGGTTTGGATTGTAAATCTCCAACACTGTGTAAATGGGCGTCAACCCTCCAGCCCGCCTGATTCAACAATCCTCGCAATTGGCTAGCTGCAGTCACTAATCCGTAGGTCAATCTAGCCGATTGAGAACCTCCTCCTCGCAAGTCGGCTGCACCATCTGTACGGACCATTTCAGGAAGGTCAGCATGTCCAGGACGGGGTTGATCAGGAAGGAAACTGTAATCCTTCGATTTAGCATTGGAATTCCAAGTAAGCAGAAGAATAGGCCAACCTGTTGCCTTTCCTTCATGGACTCCCGAAAGAATCTCGCATTCGTCGGATTCGGAACGCATACTGAGACCTTTTCTTCCAGGCTTTCTTCTCGCAATATCTTCGTTCAATGCCTGTAAATCAATCTCTGTTCCAGCCGGAATTCCCTCTACCAGAGCACCTACACATTTTCCGTGACTTTCTCCAAAGAGAGTCACTCGGACAGAGTCTCCTAGCCTCATTCCCATTCTTCTCTCTCCCAATGAAGTTCAACACCATGATGAGTTCGTGTGTGGACAAATTCTAACCCTTCAGATTTGAGATGTTGCTTAACGGGTTCTGTCTGCTCAGGCTCACAGAGAATGGCGATTGCTGGACCAGAACCCGAAATCGCAGCAGGGCAACTAAATCGAAGTTCGATATCTTCGCAAATACTCAATGCCTCTTCATCTCCCATTGCCTCAGCAACCGCTTGCCCGTTCATCCTGAAGGCATCGATCGGAGAGCCATTTCTTAATTTCAAAACAATTTGTTCAAACCTTGGTCGGAGATTCTCAAATGATTGTGCGTCTACAGCCCCCTTCTGCATTTCTCTAAGGACAATTATCACTTCCTTTTCTGGAAATTCAATTTGTTCAATTATTCCGGTTCCTGCCGCATTTGCATCTACTACCCAAGTAGCAGGAAAGTAAGAGCATGCGATATCGTCTCTACCTCCTGATATACTACAACCGGCCTTTGTTTGAATCGCTGAAATTAGATTGAATATGATAGTATCACTGAGAATTACTGAATTACCTGTGGTTAATGCATTTACTGCAGCCATCAATAATGCTGAGCTGGATTTCAGCCCCATCCCTGTTGGTATGTCCGACTTGACGAGCCATCCAAGTTCACCTGAAGGGAGCGGCAAATCTCGTTCTTTCCAAGCTTCAAGCAGTGATTGAAGCAAATTGTGTTCATCTCCCTCGGGAATCGAAGGGCCCTCCACTAAACCAACATAGGTCCAAAGTTCGATTGGTGTCGAGCAACCATTGCCACAACCAAGAGCGTGGAGAAGACTGATTCCAGCATGAGCTCTACCTGACCCGTAGACCTTCATCTCTCATTCATCTCCCCTGCTAGTTCTCGACCTATGTGTCGCATACCCGAGGAAAATCGTACAGCGATTTTATCTCGGTTCTGGATTGAGGTAACGCTGATGTTTCCTTCTTCATTGATGAAGCGTACAGTTTCGGCCTGTTGCACGAGAACTTGTGCCGATTGATTATTCCATTCAAAATGAACCAAAAGAAATGGCCTCCTTTCAATTTTCAGGCGACCGATAGTAGCGCTACGAATTTCATTAGAGGGATTTGCGATTGCAACTCGGTCGCCTGCAGTTAATTCGCTTAGATATTTTGTTGAGCCGTCGGCCATTAAGCAGTAAGCGTGTACCGCCCCTGCATTAACCCGAAATGGTCTAGATGGAACAAATTCGGAGGGAATAGTTTCTCCATGAATCAAAACTAATGCATTTGCAGAAGAACCGATTAGCATGCCTTCTCCTTCCGAAAGTCTCTCTGTCAAATCAACACAGATTCGTTCACCTACGCCCCCTGATTCGACATTGGTGACATTTGCCATTACCAATGATGGAACGGCCTTTCTTTCTTCCAGTTGAATAGAAGCCCTCTCTCCAGAAATCTCCTCTGCAGCATCCCACAATCTTTCATCAGCAGGAAGTAGCAATGCATCAACACCATGTTGCAATGCAAAGGCAGCTCCACTAAGGTCTACGATTTGTGAAATTGCAGCCGCGATTCTAGTACCACTCCCTGCGGCTGCGGCTACGATGTTCTCAAGAGGAATCATAGTCCAATCCGAACATCGAACCAAAATCCAATCAATCATACCAACTAGTGAGATCGCCTCATCTTGACCGTGAAAATCATCTAATTGCACTACTGCTACATCGTGGTCTGAGGTTTTCCATACTCTATCTGCTCTCTTGGCAAAATCAGAGGACTGCTCACCCTCAAGCCACAATTGCAAACAATCACCTCAAATGTTCTGCGGCTTCAGCAACGCTCATTCCTTCGTGAATCACTGCTTTCAAAGCGCGAATATGAGAGGCGGGATCATCTGCTCCAAACACCTGTCTACCCATGCAGACTCCAGCGCCGCCCGCTGAAATTGACTGCTCGACAATTCTGAGTAATTCTGAGAATGATATTCCACGTGGTCCGCCTGCGATTAGAACTGGAATCGGAACTGCCGAGCATACTTCGGCAAAAGATTCTGCATCTCCGGTCCATGGGACTTTGACAACATCGCAACCAAGTTCCCACGCAACTCTTGCAGCGTGGGCAATTCCACCTGTTTTGTCATCATCGGAGACAATTAGATTTGCTCCTCGAGGATATATCATACCAAGCACAGGCATCCCTAGGGCGATTGCCTCGCCGGTCAAAGCACCCATTTCGACAATCATTTCCGGTTCGTACTCGTCCCCGAGATTAATCTGAGCGGAACATCCGGTTGCTCCTCGGAATAGGCATTCTTCTGCGGTTGCCACTCGTACTTTGTATCCAGCACGTTCACCTGCATGTTTGGTAGAAACAGACACGTGACAAACAAAACGATTCCATCCAGTTCTTTCGACGTGATGACTCAAGGATCCTTTCTGGAGAACGATGGCATCAGCACCCGCTTCGATACACGAATCGACTACCTCGTCCATCCTTTCAAGTCCCTTTTCTGGATAACCGGAAATACCGTGATCCATAGGAATCCAAACACCCTTCCCACCTGGGAGTAAGCGATTCAGCCTCTCGAATAGGGTCTCGGCCATGGAATTCCGCCTACACTCCCTCACTTGAAAGGATGCGTTCTGTAAAACTGCAATAATTTCCGCTCCCAAAGGGAGCGGTGTGAAAATTCAACAACTGAAAACTATTGCTTTGCGGATTTAATTCCGAAGAGAAATCTACTAACTTTTGTACGTCGAACCGCTTCGAAAAATGCCCAACAAGTCAGAATTACAAATGCTGTTGCAATAATTACCGCAGGGTAATTTTTCAATCCAAGTTCTGTTGAAATTCTAAGACCAGCAAAAGTGAGCGGCATATGTACAATGTAGAACGGATAAACTCCCTGATTGAGGTATGCGAGATTTTCGCTAGGCTTGTTCAATAAATGAGCTGCCCAAGAAAAGATAGTTAGACACCAAAACCATGCATGGAAACTGTGTATTAAACAAGCCAAGATAGTCATTCCATTATGGAAAATATTGTTTTCAAGCCAACCTCCGTCGACATAGGGTATACCGGAATCATGCTGTTCGAATCTAAGCCATACAAAGGCGATTGTCCAAAGCATAGTTAGAATCGAAATTTGCATTCTCCGATTCTCAATAAATTCGTAATACTCATCTTTGGCAGTTATGCAAACATATCCAAATGCAAAGAAAACGAAGAACCAAAACCACTCGTAACCGACCCCAATAAATCCAGGAAACCAGGGCTTGAATAGAATCTCAGTCATTGTTAGAATTAGCGGTAATAGAACGAAAATACCGGCCCCCATTGGAATGCTAAATGGTGCTCGAAGAAATCGAATTAATTGTCCCTCGGGATTATTCCTAACCAAATGAAAAACCGGAATAAGAATCACAGAATATTGGAATAAATTCCAGAGGAACCAAAGATGACCAAGAGCAAGTAATTTACCAAAAATAGGTATCCAGAAAAACAAACTTCTCCAAATTATTCCAAATAGAAACCCTTCTGTTAAACCAGCAAGAGTCATTTCTTGGTTACCCAAAATAACCGAACCTGCAAAGCCCATGGTCCAGGCACCAAAGAACATTGGAATTAGCAAGCGTTTGCATCTTTCTGTAAGGAATACCTTCCAAGTTCTTCGTTTGAAAGCGAAGGCTGTTCCCATTCCTGAAATCATAAACAAAGCCGCAAGTCTCCATTGATGCATCCAATGCAGAATCATGCTGGTAAAGGTGACAGATTCTGCGGTGTAGTCGTTATTTTTATCAGCAAATTCCTCTCTATCTTCTCCAGATATTTCTTCAAAATTAGGATTTATTTCTGTACCATAAGTCGACCAGTAAACTCCAATGGCTACATGAAATGGTATCAACAAGCCGAATAGAATAACCCGTAGCCAATCTATGTCGTGACGACGTATTGCTTTCTTGGAATTTTGAGAGTTAGAACTTGATGAAGTTTGCATACTAATCCCAATTTAGAAATTAAAGTCAATAATTAGAGGTGCATGATCAGAACAATCCAAACCGGCTTGACGACTTACTTGTGCAGATTCGAAAGCCGAAAAGGCAGCATCGTTAGCCAGAACGTAGTCGATGCGCCAACCCCTGTCAAGTGCCCTTGCTTGACCTCTATTCGACCACCAAGTGTAGGGCCCTTTTCTGTCTCCGAAGTGAATTCTATGCAAATCATGCCAGCCACTATCAAGGAAGCGGCTGAACCATTCTCTCTCATGGTCAAGGAATCCAGATGTACTCCGATTTCCACTTGGATTCCAAATGTCATTTTCAGTATGCGCGATATTCAAATCTCCGACCAAAACAACCGGATCGGAAGAATTCAGATACTGTTTGGCCCAAACCAATAGATCTTCCAGCCATTGGTCTTTGTAGGCTTGCCTTGCTGGACCTGAGCCACCGTTTGGCAGGTAGATATTGATGCAAGTCAACCCTCCAGATTTGGTCGTTAGGACTCTTCCTTCCAAATCATCAGGATCTAATTCAGTATCGATTCCTCTTGTTATTTCTTCCATCCCAACACGAGAAAAGGAGGCCACGCCCGAGTAGCCCTTTTTTTCTGCAGGATGCCAAATGACTTCATGCCCAGAAGGTAATTCCCAATCCTTAGGTAATTGTTCAGGTAATGCCCTTACCTCTTGCAATAGCCAAACATCTGCATCGATTTTAGCCATCCAATCATCCATGCCTTTTCGAATAGCCGCACGAATCCCATTAACATTCCAAGTCACTACTCGCATCAAATCACCGGTATCAATTTGAAAATTCTTTGACCTTTTCAACAAGGTCCATTCTGTGTACTCTCCACATACCTACAGGAGTTAATGCGACCGAGATAAATAATACAATTCCAACTAGGTATGAAGAAATTAAAGGATCAGCATCGACTTTGAAATAAAACGACCATTGAACTAAACTGCTAATCATCCATTGAGTTCCAAGAATTGAAAATATAGCCCCCAAAACTCCGCCTATCAAGCCAATAGCGAAGTGTTCACCAAGCATCATCGAACCAATTCTACTAATCGGTGCGCCTAGAACTCTGAGTGTTGCTAATTCCAAATCTCGCTCTGCTAAGTTGATAATTAGAGTGTTAAACAAAACCACTATTGCGACTACAATTCCTAAAAATTGAATCGCAATGAAGAAACCTTGTTGCTGTTCCATAAGTGATTCCATCGCATCAATGGTTTGTTGTTTATCGATAATTCCAATTGACATATCTCCTAACTCATTTGTTCTGTTAAACTCCTCTGGATAAGACAAGAATACGGAGGTTGCCTCTAGGTCGACTTCGGAAGCCAAATCCGCTCGATGGAAGTAAACTGTTCTAGCAATCTCACCCTCAGTTATTCCAATTATCTTGAACTCAACGAGTTGTGAACCAAATCTGATTGCCTGCACTTCTCCAACTTCCCATCCAAGGAAGTGTTGTATTCCTTCATCTACCAATACCTCTGGAGGGTCACTGCCCTGATTCGGTAAATCTCCTTCAATCAAACTCAATGTCTGCATAGCTTGATTTCCTGAAGTTGAAAATACATCCAAACCCATTGCTGTTAATTGCCGAGAATCACCATCAGGATTTGCCGGTAGCGTAAGCAATAGTTCGTAATCGATTGAGTTGGCTTCCGCCCATTCTACAATTTCTACTTCCATTCCAGGATATACTATTGCTTGTTGATCCCAGTTGGAACTCTCATCAGCATTGCCGATGAAAACATTCTCCATTGAATCCATCATAAATAGCATTGAGCCGAGAATTAGCATCGATAATCCAACTGCAAAGAAAGTGAAAGCCAAACGAATTGGTTTACGGGTACTTGACCTGATTGTGAGTCCAATTGTGGTTGGAAGTTTTGAAGTAAATTGCTGCATTGCTTTGGACGATAACTTGACTTCGGCTTGGCCCCTAAGGACTTTCAAGGGGTCTAAATTGGCAGCCTGCCATGCGGGTCTAATTCCTGAAAACATTACAAGAAGCATAGTAATTATCGAAATTTCAAAGACTTGAATGAATGAAAACTGGTCGGCTACGACTGGAATGCCGATTATGTTTGTGTAAACTAATTCCATAGCGGGAGAGCCAAAGAAAATACCACCAATAATTCCAAGAATTGTTCCGAACAAACCAATTCCCATTGGCGCTAAAACGTAAGACGGCATAATCGCTGAACGTGGGATTCCTAGTGTCCTGAGTATCGCAATTTCTCTTGCTTGCGATTGAATTAATCTTTGTAGACTCAAAAATATTGTAATTCCTGCTACTAGTACCAGCATTGCTGTAATTACTGGATATGTTTTCATTGCACCTTCAGCATCAGCCCTAAGGAATTCAACTGATTCTACCCCTGAACGGTCATAGATGATTGCCGATTGGTCGATTTCAGTAACTGTAATTGTCATCGAATCAATAATTGCTGAGAGTTCTTCACCTTCTTTTTCATCTGACGATTGTAAATCATAATCGGGAGTGCCCAAAACATCAATCAACAGTATGTTTGCACTTCCCGTAGATACATTTGCCAATGCTTCTAATCCTGCTGAAGTTAGGTATCCTGTTGCAAAAGTACCAGATTCAGCAGGAACTATCGAACCTGGCGCTGCAAAATAGAGATGAATTGGGTGATACCCAAATCCTACTATTGTGAAATTCAAGGTTCCTTGACCTGCACCGATTGTAACTGTATCACCCAATTCGACTCCTAATCCCTTAACTACATGGGCATCGAGTACTATTTCATCGTGGGACTCGGCAAGGCGACCCGAGCAACATGAATCATTAGGCATCCAAACTCGATCTACATATCCCTCATCTATTCCGTGCCAAACAGCCGGCACAAGTCTATCAGAACCATCTTCTTCTGCTGCGAACAACAGACCTTCGAGTACTAAACGGGGTTCACATTCTACCATAGGCAATTCAGCATTTGTCCATTGTTGTGAAATTTGTTCACATAGATTTTCAGATTCTTCTAAATCCCAAACAGCCCTTGGATTTTCAATCCAGATATCAGCCAAATTTACGCCATTTTCTGAATCTTCATAGATATTAGAATAGGTATTGGTTGCTACATTAGCATAATGACCGAATGCGATTCCCGACATTACTCCAACCATTATGATTAGGACTACCGCAACCAATCGAATTTTGCTACGCCAAAGGCTCCGAAAAAGCCTCTTTGTCAACAGTGCTTTCATACTATCACCTCAAACAATTTCGTCAGAAATAATGACTCCGCTGTCGAGTCTGATTATCCTTGTTGCATATCGAGTAAGCGACTCATCATGGGTAACAAAAACAGTAGTGATATTTTCTGCTTCACAGGATTTGACAAGAACTTCCATGACCATCGAAGAGGTCTTTGTGTCTAGGTTACCAGTTAATTCATCACCCAGCAATAACTTCGGTCTCTTTGCTAAACTTCTAGCAATAGCAACACGTTGCTGCTGCCCTCCACTAATCTCTGTAGGAAAACGATCTACCTCGTCTTCTAGACCTACCAAAGCTAGTAATTCTCGGGCACGCTTTTCATCTCTGCCTCCGGCCAATTCTTGAATCAACAGAATATTTTCTAGCACAGTTAAATCTTGTAATAGATTGAAGAATTGGAATACGTATCCGATATTTTCTCTTCGGAATGTAGTCATCTCTTCGGATGAATTTCTTGGCACTTCCTTACCTTCGAACGAGTATTTTCCCCCTGTAGGACTGTCTAATGCAGCTATGCAATTTAGCAGGGTGGTTTTACCAGAACCCGATGGCCCTAGAAGGATAATTCGTTCTCCTTCTTTGACTTCGATATTGACTCCATCAAGCGCCTTTACAGTACCAGATACCATCTCATAATATCGCTTCATTCCTTCTATCTCTACCAAATTATTTGCCAATTCAATCACCTAACTTATCGTATTAAATGGATTTCTTACATCGAATCTGATGAACCTGCAAAGAAAGCCATCGACTCTCTGAATAATTCCTCTCTTCGCTTCTTTTTATTTCTCCCAAGGTGCAATAGTGTAAATCCAATAGCGAGTAATATCACAAATGGAATGAATGCTTCTGCGTGGTATCTTTCCATGAATTCAATAATTCCCTTAGCAGTATATGCCCAGGTGAGAGATGCTGCTGTCCCTCCCATCAAACAAGCAGCCAGTACTCTTTGGAAGCGCATTCGAGCAACAAGTCCTAGCATAGCACCAACTAGAACTCCGCTAGCCATGAATGGTATCCAAACGAAGACAATTAGGAACCAGAAACCATATTTCTCAATTCTTTGTTGATTCTTATTGGCGATATATTCTACGCCGGAGAGAATATCTCCCATGAATGGATTTTGTAGAAGTGCTCCGGTAATTCCGCCCTGTTTCGCTACTAGTGCTTCACCAACCAATTCGTCTTTTTCATCGTTGGAGTCTGGCCTAATTCCGCCAATTACTGGGTCCAATAATGCGCCTTTACGGGCCAAACCATAGGCACCTAATGTCGGATCTTCTACCCTGCCCGCCATAGCCCTATCAGACAGAGTAGCCTTCTCATTACGAGCGCTGACTACCAGCACCCGTCCGTCAAGATACTTCTGCAAATCATTGCTTAAGTGAGCATGTAGATCCTCTTGCATATCCTGATATGTAGGCTTGAATAAGAAATAGGTAAATCGTGTGACTGGTTTGTAAATCACCCTAACAAACACTGCGTCTTCATCAGCCAATACCGCGGTTCCATAATCAACCAAATCATGTTTCTTAAACCAGCGATTCAGGCTGTTATTGGCTGCTACTTCAAGCCAACCATATGTGCTCATATTAGCAAAGAATTCTGAATAATCCTCTGTTAAAACGGGTATTTCACCTAAGGCCAATGAACGTCTATTTCCCTCATGTGACTCATGTATTCCTTCATCTACACAGACAATTTTCATTTGAAGTGGTTTCATTTCTCCAAAGACTGCGAACTCCTCAAGCAAGCCTTTGGTTAATTCTGCACGGATGTCGGATGGTTGCTCAATTGTAGTTGAGCGGGTAGTATAGGGTACGAGAACGTCTATCGAAATAGTTCTCAATTGCATCTTCAACTCATCAGAAACAATGTCAATATGCAATTTTTCTGTCGACTGTTGTAAAGTCCGACTAATCAACCTGCGAAGTTGTTCATCATTCAATATATCATCAGTATCGCGGTGATACATCTTGTGCATCAACGGATATTGCACACAGAGGAAAAACAGCGACATCCCAAGAGAGACCATTGCCATCCACCATGCAGGGATACCGGCACTTCCACCTGTTAGCATAGCAGCCTCACGACCGCCTACCCATTCAGCACCCATCATTATCCAGCCCCAATTACCCAATCCTTGAATCGTCCAGCAGGACCGAGGGTCTTCATCGATAATTTCCAAATGTGCGGAATTTTCTATTTCGAATTCTTTGCTAAGCAAAATGACTCCTGAAGAATCGACCAATGACTGCAGATCTTCCTGTGTCATTTCATCAAGGTTGGAATCCGTAGTAACTTGCCAGATTGAGGCAGATGCATTGTAATGACCTTTAGCTAATTCATCGGGGTCATATTGCAATTCTTGGTCGCCAACACCACCTTGCAAGAAAGTAATCGATTCAGATTCCGAAATCACAATTACAATCCCGATAACTGTTTGAATTTCGGGGCCGACATTATGAGATATCACCTTGATTACGTGGCCATCAACATCGTAGAAGACGTTGAACCAAACTTCTCCTCTCTTGTCAACACATTCGCCACCAGGATCTAGCGGTGTTGTTGAGAGGGTCTTGTCAATTACAATTGAGTCGGATGCGACCCAACCCGATGACATTGCGAAGACTCCGCCAAAGAACACAGCCCCGATAATTAGTCCGGTTAGCAGAGTATAGTCTTCGAAGGCTCCACGAAAGAATCTCTTGTCTCCCTCTCGCCTAGCCCGAATAAGGTCTAATTCCCTATCGAGACTGTTCTTCTCAGTCTCCTCGGGTAGCCCCGCCTCAGTCACGGTGTGAAAAGACAAGGGGCGGGTCATCAACCCGCCGGTCTCGCCTTCCGAGTTCCTACGGAACTCGTCGTAATGGCTCTAGAGCCAATTCAGTCTCTTCTGCTGGCGAATGCTGCACCCAGGAGACATAGCGCTCCAAGTAGTGCACCAAAGCCTGGTAGTGCTGGCGGCATAGCAGCGGAGTTTGCGGAATAATCGCCGGCAACCAAATCATAAATTTCTG
>WTHI01000050.1:0-4606 GCA_011523185.1 Methanobacteriota archaeon | reverse complement strand
ATTATGGATGGCACATGGATGCGGGAATAAATGCTGAAGAAAACCGCATAATATCAGCCTCCGTTGAGTTAAGTGACCCCTCTAAGTATTGGGGTGGTGGACTTAAATTTGCAGACCATCCAAAACCTGTACCAAAAAGACAACAAGGGACGATGATTTCTTTTCCATCGCTTATAGTACACAAAGCAAGACCAGTTTTTTGGGGGACTAGGAGTTCCCTAGTTTTATGGGGATCGAGAAGTAATGTCCGACCAGATGATTCAGATACCGCGTGATGAGCTAGAAACCATCATGAAGGAGGCAGCCAAGGAAGGTGCTAAAGCGGCACTGGCCGAGGTTGGTCTAAATGATGAAGATGCTGGCAAAGATATAAAAGAACTCAGAAATCTTATAGATAGCTGGCGATCCTCAAAAAAAATCATCGGCAGCACAATCCTTAAAATGGCCACAACAGGCATACTTATCTTCGTTGCGGCTGCCGTAGCTATGAAGATGGGTATAGGATCAGGAGAATGAAATGAGCGCAAAAAAGAAAGCACACGCAGTTGTTATTGCCAAAGCGAAACCACCGCGAAAAGGCAAGAAGTGCAAGGCTAAGTAATTATGGCTAAGCCAGCAAAAGGTAAGGCAAGGGCCAAGACTGTTACAAACCCAAAGACGGGTCGTAAGCGCACAGTCTCTTATGGTCAAGCTGGTAAGGCAAAAGATGGCGGCTCACGGGTACGCCCCGGAACCGCTAAAGGCGACGCTTATTGCGCCCGAAGTCTAGCTCAGATGAAGAAGCACAAGAAAGCAGCCAAAGACCCTAACAGTCCTTTACGTCTGTCTCGAAAGAGATGGAAATGTAAGGGAGCAAAGTCATCAAAGTAGGAGAGAAGCATGGCAAAACGTCCCGGCTTATATGCCAACATTCACGCTAAACGTCGCAGAATTAAGGCTGGAAGCGGAGAAAAGATGAGGAAGCCCGGAAGCAAAGGCGCACCTACTGCAAAAAACTTTAGAC
This sequence comes from Methanobacteriota archaeon, assembly GCA_011523185.1. Taxonomy (GTDB): domain Archaea; phylum Thermoplasmatota; class Poseidoniia; order Poseidoniales; family Thalassarchaeaceae; genus MGIIb-O1. The sequence continues at coordinate 3,603 of WTHI01000050.1, read as the reverse complement.
AAGCAGCCAAGACAGCAAGGAAAAAATGACATCAAAAGAGAAATTACGAAAACTTAAAGAACTTGAGAACTCATCTGGTTGGAACGTACTGGTAGACATAATGAAAGACGAGATTGTGCAGTCTGCGATGCAAATTGCAGAGTCGCCAAATATGTCGCTAGACGAAATCAACTACAGGCGCGGATCAATCTTTGCAGCCAAAAGGCTTCTCGAACTTCCACAACGCTTGGCCGTCCATTTAGAGAACGAAATAGTGATGGACGACAAGTCTGACAAAAAGACCGATACTTAGTTTACATTTAACAACCCCGCTATGGCCGGGAAAAGGAGATAGAAATGGCAACACCACAATCACAAGAGCAAATGCTCGCAGCAGTAGACAACATCGCAGCAAAGCAGATGGGCGTAGAGCCGCAACAGGCCGCTCCAGCACCACAAGCACAGGCTGCCCCACAAGCTCCACCGCAAATGCCGGAGCCTCCCAAGAAAGCTGAGACAGACAATGACAAGGCTGCGGAGAAAGGATCACCAGAAACAGAGGGTGATAAGGTAGCGGCGGAAGCTATAATCTACTCGGTAGATTTTGGTGATGGTAATATGAGGGATTTAACCCCTCAACAAATTAAGTCTACCTTTGAACGCTATAGTGCGATGAACTACAAGAATGCGCAGTACAAGCCTGTGTATGACATTGTAGATCAGATCATGCGCGACAACCCCGGAATGAACTCCCGTGAAGTAGCACAGCAAATGGCTGCTGTATACAAAGCACAACAGTCCAATCCTCAGATGGGTAACACTGAAGGCCAACAGCAGATGAAAGCTGGTCAAGGCCAAGAGAATCCTAAGATGGGTCTGGATCAGGCTTTAAAGAAGTGGGAGGAAGAGAACGCAGCAAGTCTGCCACCCGGATATGCAGAAATGCTACAAGGTGGTATGGGCGGTATGCAGCAAATGAGACAGGAGCTTGCTAAAACACAGGCTATGATCCGTCAAATGGCGGCACAGAACCAAGGTGTAGCGGATGCTGCTAAGCAATCTATGACTGACAGTACAGGTCAGCAGATAGATGCTGTTCGCCAACAAATTGCAAACAACCTAGATCGAGTACAGCAAGGTTTGAAACTACCTAGTGAGAAAGCACAAGACTTTATGTTGTTCGCTGCGGAGCGAGGATTTACACTCGAAGACTTCGTTGATCCGCAACTCGTGGCTCGCGTTATGACAGACTTCAAGAACAATATGGACTCTCCAGAGATGGAAAGAATGCGTGGCATAGCACAAAGACGCCAAGCATTCACTGGTTCTCTTGGCTCAACTCCATCAGGAGGAGCAGCAGAGACACCTGCTGGCGAGAGCACTTTCGATAAATTTACTCAAGCCGCCATGTCAAAAAGAGGCATGGGATAAAATAGGAGGTACGCTATGAAGTGGTCTAAGCCAACATACGAAAACATTCGTCTTGGATTTGAAATCACGATGTATGTAAAATCCTTATAATTCTCTCCCTGAGACTTACCCCCCGTCGTGGATTCCTGTGAATCACTCCTAAAAGCGCGACGGGGGGTTTTTTTATTATAGGGACGAAAAACCTTTTCCAACGAGATATATTTACCTCATGCACAAGGTTGCGCTACGGCTCAACCGCATAACCAATAGGGCAGACGCGATGGAATGTTCCGCGTAGCTCGCACATAACCCCTTTTTGTAACCAGCTTATTGGAGAATTTATCATGGCTGCTATTCAAGGATTACGGGGAACAGGCGAGTTTTCGACTGATTTCCGTCCTAAAAACTATCGAGAGCTTTTTACGCTGCTCGAACCTCAAGGAAACGCACCCCTTAATGCGTTGTTGGCTATGGGATCTTCTGAATCTACAGATGACCCAGAGTTCAAGAACTTTAGGGATGAGTTGCCTGATCGTAAGCTAAAAGTAAATGGCGCAGTAGCTTCAACGTCTACTACGACTATTACTGTCGATGCTTCCGATGACAACAAATATGCTATTAACGGTGCAATCGTTATCAATAGCGAGACAGGCGAAGTAATGCACGTTACTGCTGACACAACAGGTACAACCCTGACTGTGACTCGTAACGTAGGCGGAACTTCTCACCAGATCGCCGATAACGCTGAACTGTTTGTTGCAGGATTCGCCGCCCAAGAAGGCGCGGGTGCTCCGACTGCGATCTCATTCGACGCAGTTGTAGCGAACAACTTTTGTCAGATCTTCAGAACTGCGTTTAGCGTAACAAATACGTTAAACTCAACTTATCTGCGTACTGGCGATAAGATGGATGAGGCTATGACCAAAGCCCTCAAGCTCCACATGTCAGACATCGAACGTGCGATGTTCTTTGGTGTGAAGCACGAGGCTAATGGCTCAACAGCTCAGCCTACCCGTTACACTGGCGGTCTCATTAACTCACTAACGAACGTAGTCGACATCAACACCGACTATGCTTCATACGGCGGCACTGCTGCTGGAGAGATGACTGAAGAAGGTTTTGACAACTTGTTGATCTCAACCATCTTTAAGTATGGCTCTTCACAGAAGATCGCTTTCGTTGGCGAAAACGTAGCTAACCAGCTTCAACAGATCGGTAAAGATCGTTGGCAGCCTACTGCTGTCGATGGGACGTACGGCGTCATGTTGACTCGTTATCAGAGCTTCGCGGGTGATTTAATGGTACATCTGCATCCACAGTTTAGGCAGATTCCGGGCATGAAGAATGCGATGATTATCGTAGACTTCCCGTATCTGTCATATCGCTACCTCGAAGGCCGCGATACTCAACTGTTGGAAAACAGGCAAGCACCAGATCTTGATGCTCAGTTGCACGAATATCTCACAGAGTGCGGACTTGAGCTTATTCAAGATAAAGTACACGCTTATATCAAGAACTGGGTAACTCGTACCGCTTCTTAATCGGGACGACCATACTTGAAAAAAGAGCGATATTAAGGGGGTGCAACGCACCCCCTTATTTTTTGGAGGATTACATGACAAGCAAAACACCTAAGAAGCGCAGAGCGCGAACCAAGACAGGACACTATCGAGCAGACGATCCATCAACTCCCGACGTGAATGAAGCGTGGGAAGTTGTTTCAGAGGAAACGGTTGCGCCAAAAGAAGAAAAGGCAGCACCAGCTCCAAAGTCTGACTCAAGTGTTGTTTGGTTTGAAACCAGAGAAGCCGAACCATCAATGTTCCCAGTGGCAGGAATAAGCCCGATAAGAAATTTCACGACTCGCAGACTTGAATACAAGGTTGCAGCCGATGATGTGGACAGATTCACAAAGAACCATTTCGTAATGAATGGTCGAGTTGTTAGGAAATCATAATGGCAGAGCAAAGCAACACCAATCCGCACATCCGAGAAAAAAACTCCCCACTTCAAACACTTGCAATGCAAGCGTTGAGGAGGTTCGGAGACTTTCATCCCGGCACTATAGACGGTGACGTGATGCTAATGTTCATTGAGTTCGCCAATATGATTATTGATGAGATCAGACTTCATCCATATCACGATGGCGCAGAGATTGATTACTATCAGTCTGCTACAGACGTAAGAGATGTCCCAGACCCAATAATCATACAA
>WTHI01000081.1:0-4621 GCA_011523185.1 Methanobacteriota archaeon | reverse complement strand
GGTTATATATGGATGTGTTTATACACATGATTGGGTTCCGAATCGGCAATGCCTAGACTATCTCGAATTAGTAAAAGAACACTATTCTAGAACAAAAGTTCATTTTATTGATGGATCTGATGAAACAAGAAATTTTTCTCAAGAATATAATCTTGATCAGTATGGTATAATTTGGAAGAGAGAACTTACTAATCATTGTTATGGAAATCCGATATCATTTGCAATTCCTGAATCACAAATAAGAACAATTTTTTATGAAAAGGAAGAAATTTTTTCGTCAAAAATTGTAAAACCTATTCCAAATTCATATAGCAACCCTCAAAAATATACATTTTCAGATGAGCAAGAATATTATGATGCATATTCAAAGTCTTATTATGGATTCACAACTAAAAAAGCTGGATGGGATTGTATGAGACATTATGAAATTCTTGCAAATAAAACTATTCCTGCATTCTTTGACTTAGAAAATTGTCCAGAAACTATTTTGACCAACTTTCCTAAAAATATTATTTTAGAAGTTAATAAATATTCGTTGATCGATCAAGTACATTCAGATTACCATGATTTAAATGAATGGTTATTTAAGTATACGAAAGAAAATCTAACAACAAAAAAATTAATTGAGAAATTTTTATGAAGTGGGAACAAGACTTAACAAGAGATATACGAACTTTTACAGATTATGATGACCAAGACAGGTTTTGTGATTTGTTAAAGCACCCAAATGGGTACGATGATTTTGCAATTAAAATTGGAGGAGATCCACAAAAAGGATATGCAGAAGTCACTGATTGTAATAGACAAGCTTTATTATTCAATTTTTTAAGAATAAAGGAAAATTGCAAGTCTATACTGGAAATTGGAATAGGTAGAAACGGTAAAGATTCTTTTTCATATATTTTTACGGAAAATAAAAATAAAGATACTGTTTATATTGGTATTGACTTAGATGACAGAAGTTTTTTAAATGATGAAATAAACAATATTCATACATTTAAATCTGACAGTAGTGATTATTCAAATAATTTAAAGTTATTTGAAAGTCTAAATGTTCATTCTTTTGATTTTATTTTTATAGATGGGTGGCACAGTATTAACCAAGTTTTGCGTGATTGGGAATATACTAACTTGTTAACAGATAATGGAATTGTCGGTTTTCATGACGTATCTTGTCATCCAGGTCCTTATTATTTCGTTAAAAATTTAAACAGAGATAAGTGGTTGGTTGGTGAAAATTGTTGCCCTTACGATTGGGGAGTTTCCTTTGTAAGTAAGAAATATAACGTATGAAAATAGTACAAATAGGATCAAACAGAGGAAATGATGATCTTTCTAGAGAATTGAAAAAAGCATTTTCTACTTTAGAATTCGCATTGTTTGTTGAACCAAATCCACTTCATATTGAGGATTTAAAAATATGTTATAGTTGCTATTCAAATGCTATCATAGAAAACATAGCAATAGGATTTATTCCCAATCAAGATGACATGACCATTTTTTATCATGTTGATGATGGTCCTGGTTATGAAGTAGCTTCATGTAAGTATGAACATGTTAAATATCACTATCCAAATGGAGAAATAAAATCATTCAATATTTCTTGTATTACTTTAGAAGAATTACTTGACAAGTATCACATTATTGATTTAGATTGGTTGTTATTGGATGTTGAAGGTATTGATGCAGAATTAGTTTTGTCTTTTAACTGGCAAAAATATAATATTAAAAGAATTGATGTAGAATCTATTCATCTAGATAGATATGGAAAATACCGTGATAAAATACATAAGATGTTTTTAGATATGGGATATAAAAACATACCTGCATTACATGAATACGACTGGGCTTTTGAAAAATGAACATTTTAATTCCAATGGCTGGTGAGGGAACCAGATTTCCGAGAGACAAATATAAAATTCCCAAACCTTTAATAGAAATAGAGGGAAAACCAATGATACAGTGTGCTGTAGAGTCACTACAGTTACCGGGAACATATCACTTTGTTGTTAGAAAAGACAGTTACTATGATCAGGTCTGCACTCTATTACACAAAATTCTCCCCGATGCAAAAATAATTTCTGTAGATGAAACTACTGAAGGACCAGCATCTAGTTGCCTTTTGTTCAAAGATTACATTGATAACGAAGATGAGTTGGTCATCTGTAATTGCGATCAAATTATGTGGTGGGATGCTGAGTTATTTTTAACAACATCAAGATACTATAAGTATGATGGGTTAATTGTAACGTATACTGAAGATACTCCAAAAAACAGTTATGCGACTCTTAACAGATCTGGATTTGTCACAAAAGTTGCCGAAAAGCAAGTAATAAGTAATATTGCATTAAATGGCATACATTACTGGAGAAAGGGAAAGTACTTTGTAGAAAGTGCCCTAGATATGATAGAATGTGATGATAGAGCACCAAATGGTGAATTCTATGTTGGTCCTACATATAATCATATGATTAAAAAAGGACTTAAAATTGGTGTTCATCATATTCCGAACAATCAGCACAATGCTGTTGGTGTTCCTGATGATTTAAAAGCATATTTGAGTAGACTATGAATGTAACTAAATTATCTGATTATACTAGAGGATATTTTATAGGCAACTTTGAACCAAGTCTGTTAAAAACAAAGGATTTTGAAGTTGCCGTTCTTAATCACCCCAAAGGTGAAAAATGGCCTGCACACTATCATAAAGAGTGTGTAGAATATAATGTGCTTTTAGAAGGACGCATGACGATTCAAGGCACTGAATTAAATGCTGGTGATGTTTTTGTCTTTGAAACTGGTGAAATTGCAGATCCTGTTTTTCATGAAGATTGCAGAGTAGTTTGTGTAAAAGTGCCATCAATACCTACTGATAAATTTGAGGTTCAGTCATGAAATTTTTTAGAGAACTAACAGAACAAGAAAAGAATCGTTGTGTTGTCGCAACGTACTACATTGAAACATACGAAAATCTTGGTAACCTTAGAGATGCTGCCTGGGCTCTTGCAATTGGGCAAAGTGTTGGAAACCCAAAAGTTCGTAACAGATGGGAAAGTGATGAACTATTTGAGTTAGCTTCTTGTGTCATTTATGATGATGAAGATAAGTTAACCAATATGACTTCCGGTGAAGTTAAGATTGGATTTCCAAAAGTGAACACTGACTGGGAAGGTGATGGTATTTCACATCTTCTTTGTCAACTTATGGGTGGACAACTTGACATTGATGTCTTTAAAACATGTAGACTTAAGAAAGTTGTGTTTCCTAAGGATGTAGAAGCACAATTCCTTGGACCAAAGTATGGTATTTCTGGTATTCGTGAATTTACTGGAAGACAAAACAAACCACTTTCTGGTGCTATTGTAAAACCAAAAACAGGCATTTCTCCTGAAACACTTGGAGAAATGGTAAAGGAACTTCTTGATGGTGGCGTAGATTTTATCAAAGAGGATGAAATTCTTGCAAATCCTTCTTTCTGTCGTCTTGAAGATCGAGTGGAGTTGATTTCCAATATCGTTAATAATTGTGGTCGCAATGTAATGTATTGCTTCTGTATTAATGGTGATCATCACCGAATCCTCGAAAGGACGAAGTTCGTTGCAGAAAATGGTGGTAATGGTATTCACATTAACTTCTGGTCCGGACTCGGTGTTTATAATTCTGTTCGTAAATTAGATCTTCCTCTGTTTATTCATTTCCAAAAGAGTGGAGATAAAATTCTCACTGATAAGAGACACAACTTTGGTATTGACTGGGATGTAATTTGCGATCTTGCTGGTCTTATGGGTGTTGATACAATTCATGCTGGAATGTGGGGTGGGTATTTGAGTGATGATGAACAAGAACTTCGTCAGACACTTAGAACTCTTCATGGTAGAAATGTAGTTCCTGCTTTGAGTTGTGGTATGCATCCCGGAGTTGTCAATAAGATTCGTGAACTTTTTGGTAATGATTTTCTTGCAAATTGTGGTGGAGCAGTTCATGGGCATCCAGGAGGAACTCTTGCTGGTGCTTTGGCAATGAGACAAGCAATTGACGGTTTCTTTGATACTGAGTATAATCAAGCTATTGAAAAGTGGGGATTAGTTAAATGATAATAGTTGCTCACAGAGGCAACTTAGATGGTAAAAATCCAGAAAAAGAAAACTCTCCAAAGTATATTGATGCTGCTATTGATGCTGGATTTGATGTCGAAGTTGATTTGAGATATGTTAATGGAAGACTTTATCTTGCTCATGATAAAGATGATTTTCGATATGAAGTTACGATGGGATGGTTGTATCAACGGAAAGATAGTCTTTGGATACATTGTAAAGATAGAGAAGCAATTGATTTAATTTCTTCGTCTGTTATTAATTTTCACTATTTTTGGCATGAACGTGATGAATATACAATGACAAGCAAAGGTATTGCACTAGTTTTAGTAGGTCAGATACCATTTAAAAAATCAATCATTGTTCTTCCTGAGTCTATAGGTTATTATAACAAATACGAAGGAAAGTATGATAGGATAAGAGAATGCATGGGAATATGCACCGATAAAGCAAATTTTTATAAAAAAGAATTAGTTGATCATGAGTAAATCAAAATATTATAATAATGTTTCAATTATCTGTTCATG
>WTHI01000097.1:0-4642 GCA_011523185.1 Methanobacteriota archaeon | reverse complement strand
TCACCAACTAATGCTCTGTGAGGATCTGCGGAAAGAGTCGTCTTTCCTGTTCCAGATAATCCAAAGAATAGGGCCGACTCTTCGCCATCTGTATTTGCCGAGCAATGCATTGGCATGATTCCTCTTTCAGGTAGAATGTGATTCATTATAGTGAAGATTGCTTTCTTGATTTCTCCTGCATAATGCGTTCCACCGATAATTACCAAACCTCGGTCTAAGGCCAATATTACGAAGACCCCGGAATTTACCCCATCGTCTTCGGGGTCAGCCATTAGATCTGGAGCGTGCAAAATTGTGTATTCGGGAACGTGATCATTCAATTCAGAAGGGTCACTGCGAACGAACATATTGTGGAAGAAGGCAGCGTGCCAAGCCTTCTCGGTAACTAGTCGGACAGGCATTGCATAATTTGTATCAGCGCCACAATGTGCGTCTTTGACGAATAATTGGTCTGCTGAGTCGAGGTGAGATTGCACCTTCTTGAGAAGATTCTCAAACACCCAGCGAGTTGTTGGGCGATTCACTTTACCCCACCAAACATGGTCTGCATATCCTGGTTCGTCTACGATGAATCGGTCATTTGGTGAACGTCCGGTGCGTTCTCCAGTGGTTGCGAGTAAGACACCATGTGCTGTCATCTCTGCTTCACCACCCTTTACTGCCGTTTCGTGCAATTCATCCGATGACAGATTCCAATGTACAGAGCCGCTAGGATTCAATCCGTGCGTCGACAAAGGGGTCGCTGAGACAGCGGTGGTGGACGAGCGCGAGGTGCTCTCCATGTATCCCGCCTCAGATGTTTACCTTTCAACCATTACGGATAACCCGTTGAGATGATTTCTCTAAGATATTGAAATTCAACTATCCCTGACGGGGATGCGATTATCGCCGAATGCCGTTCCTCGCGAGCGCGTGAGCGATGAGAAGGACGACCGCGTGATTCGCGAACGTCGATTCAAAATCGGTGCAAACCTAGACATCGGAGACCTAGGAATAGGTGAAAAATCCGAGGACGTTGCCGATTCAAATCGTCTCGATTCCAAAAAAAATGAGACCGAAGAAGTGGATGAGGCTCTAGGCGATGTCTTCGACCCCTTCAAAGAAACAATAGGCAACGAAGCAGGAGCGATAGCTTCTGACGGAACAGTAGCCAGTGCTCCCGAAGATGACATTGTTACCTCGATGGCAAAGGATGGTGAACGACGAGTAAATTGGTCACTGATGGTGTCGATGATATTCGTCTTTAGTGCTCTAAGCGTAGTTGCGGGAACAGCGTTCCCGCCAATGATTTCATTGGTATTACTGCTAATTCTAGCAGGTGTAGGATTTGCTTTTGGAGAACGATGGGTTCCTGACAAGAATTTACACTTACTTGGCGTTTCTTGGGTCATAATTTCGATGAAGGTCCTCTACGGCCTTGCAATCGAACTAAATCGGTGGGAATTAGGTGGTTTCCTTCCCATATCTGTAGAGGTTCTAGCGATTCTATTGTTATTGCTCGTTGCCCTAAACGTATTCATTGCTTATCGGCATGATCACGATGCAATCGCAGCACAGGCAACTCTCGTTCTATTGGCTATTGGCTCTACTGCTGGCTCAATTGGAGGGGAAGTTGGAGTCGCGGTGATGATTCTATTGGCTACCTTGTTACTCCATGGTCTAGCGCTTCACAGAGGCTCTGGAAATCTCGCCGCGCTAGGAGTGGCGGCTTCGAATCTGTGGATAGGTATGCATGCAATTACAGGTGGATTTACTGCTGGTTCCTTGGTTATCGAACCTCTTGATACGCCATTAATTCTATTCCTATTATTGATGCTCGTATCCGGAATTAACGCTGCTATGGCAGCGCGTTTTGCCCGAGAGGAAAACTGGTTCTCGGAGGGATTCAAGGCGGCTGGACTCGGTCAACCTGGACTTTGGGGAGTTTCGATTTCCTTGGGAATGATTGGAGCATTAATGGCTGTTGCATCAAGTCGAGAAGATTCTGGATTTGCATTGGGAATGGTAACCTTCCTTGCTGGGGCATTTGGAGGTTCATATCTCGTTGTAAGAGGCGTTGAAAGACTTAGAGTAACCATACCTCTATCGGTTGGGGCGACATTATTTTCTCTGTTGCTAATCTTTGGAGATTCTACAGAAGCGATATCATTTTTCGACCGTTATGAGACGTTCACGATTTTTGCCGCGATTCTGACCGCATTTGTAATTTTACGGGACCAAAACCACGTCACTGATCGTGTTTTATGGGTTGGTTCGGTTGGCATTCTAGTATTGTTAGTTGTCTTAATCCCGGCAAAATCCGAAGCAAATGGAGGGGATGGAGGGTTGGTTCTCCTAGGGCTTCTAACCGCGCTCCACATAGGTACTGCAATTCTTGCAATAATGAGGCAGGCACCTTCTCTGGCTGGCGCTACAGTACTACTCCCTTGGTCTTGGGTTTTATTGCAGGAATTTGTGGTCGAATCATTCCGAACCGTGATTATAGCAAACGGTTGGACCGACCCTGGAAATCTCATTGACCTAGCCACAACGCCGTTCGCGGCCTATCTCATCATCTCAGTAGTTCTGATGCTAATTGTGAATTTGCAGTTAGGAGAGACCGGAGTAAATCTCGCGGCAGGATTTCTTGGTATTACCGAAGTATCAGCCTCTATTCGAGATTCGGGAGCATTGCAATTGTGGTCGATTGGATTGTGGCTACCTATGGTCACCATCGTAGTCATGGCTCATGCTGGTAGTTTTACAGCAATTACCCTCTTGACTGTGGTTTCAGTTGTCTCATTATCCCATTTAGGTGCCGAATTTGCTGGGAAAAGACTCGGTGGACCAATTGCACTCTTGGGGATAATTGCAGTCAGTGCGGCTGTACTTGGTTGGAGGCATGGATTAGATGAAATGTGGATTATTCTCTTGCTTATCGCTACCGCCTCAATTCTCTATCGAGGAGACCCTGAGGACGAGCCGGTATTCACCAATGGAATGGCTCTAATGTCCCTTCCATTAATTATTGCAATATCCACCAAAGAACCTAGCCGTATTCTAGAGTCTACTGATTCCATACCCAATTTCGACTTATCATTGACTTCCGTTACTTGCACCGGTTTGGTGATGGCATTCTACCTCCCTCGAGCGGAAAAGATGGAAAAATTGCTCAAACCAGCCGCGGCGGCTCTTTGGTTGCTAGTGATTACAATCGGACTTTCCCTACAATTGGAAAACGACACCTCTACCATGGCTGGCATCGGTTTGTTTGCATTGAGCGCCCTATGGCTTGTTGCTAGAGGAGAAATTAGAGCTGAACTGAAGACTTTATCCCAAAGAGAACAACTTTTGGCAATCGCTGGTCAAGACAACCTCAAAAAATTGAGTCTAGGAACTGGGCAATTGGACACCTATGATCCAAAAAGACTGGAACTGCAGCAAAAGCGCAAGAAGAGGAGAGATCTAACCACAACGGAAGATGATTCCGAATTGTACACTACAGATGTATCTCACAGACCAACAATTGTTCTCTTGGTCCTATTCCTAGTTCTCGGTTCTGTAGTCGTATGGGGCCTGTTATTCTCTTCTTCTCCTTTCATTCTACTCACCGCCGGAGTTTTCGCGACCGTTTTGGTTGCAATCGCTAGATTACGAACCAAACAACTCGACCTTGATTTACCAACAGTAATGGGAATAGAAATGCCGATAGCATACTCAATTATTGGATTAATTGTCGCATTAATCTCAGGTCATTTGGGGCCTGGAGCGAGCAATAAGGAACTACTAGACTTAGCAGTAGTGACAATCCTAATTCTACAATTTGTGATTATTTCTCTGTACCAAAGGGATAACCTACTCGATAGGATACCGATTGCAATTGATTGGTTTGTTTTACCCCTAGTTATTGGTAGAATTGCTGGAGCGCTTCTTGTTGAGTCTCTACCATTCCCATTTACCGTTGACCCATTCGATGGAGATTTAATCGGGTGGCAAATTCCCTGGTTGCTACTTGAGGCATTGCTAATCTTCACAATCGCAATAGATGCGATGATAGATTCCCGAAGGTCTAGTGTAGGCCGAGATACGCATCTGGGAAGTTCAGGAAGAGGTCTGCGCGCCTTGGCATACGTGATGATGTCTTGGGGCCCTGCTGCAATTCTTGCAGTGGCTAATGCCATTTATGCTGGACGTAAACACCGACAGGTAGAGGCTGTAGGACTGTCAATAATTTGTCTCCCATTAGCACTATTTTCTATGGGTACATTCATTCCACAAATTATCGAATATCTAGATTGGATTATTCTTGCTGGCGGATTTGTCATGCTTGCATTTGTGGCTTCATCCGTACCAATGAGAAATGGCCATTGGACTATGATGGCAGCCATTGATTGCCACATACTGATGTTTGCAGGACTTACTATGGTGAATATTTGGATAATTTATCCAATTGCATTATTTGCCATATCAACGACCCTTTGGGTTGTTGGAATATTCCATTTGCGCCGCATTTTACGAATCTGGGGGTTCGGAGACCTCATCCTTGGAGTTGCAGCATCTCTGTTAATGCTAGGCGCTGCTTCATCGATAGATGCAATTGGATTATTCCTTCTGTTAACTGTAGTCGGAGCCGAACTGGCTCTAGTGACTTGGTTAGGGCAAA
>WTHI01000139.1:0-4652 GCA_011523185.1 Methanobacteriota archaeon | reverse complement strand
TGGCGCAGACGGAGAGATTTGAACTCCCGAGTCCAAGGGACACCGGATTTCAAATCCGGCGCAATACCAGGCTATGCGACGTCTGCAGTGGCCACCCGTAGCGGCTCCTTTTGATGAATCTATGTGGTGGTCAAAGACCAATCAAAGACCATAAGTTCCGGGTCTACACCAATCTGGTAAACCGGATGCGGCATCAGGGTGAGTAAGTCCAACGAATAACACCATGATAATGATGAAGAAGGCTGGGAACAATGCTGTCATAGTCAGTATCTTTGAGTCAGCATCACCGTAGAGGTGCATGAAAATGGCTGCAATCATGATGAATTTTGGAATTGCAATTATTGTCAAAATCCAAAGTGTCACAACTTTCTCTGTAGTACCGCGCTCTTCGGCAAATTGAGTCAGATCTAATCCAACAGCAGCCACTTCGATTAGTGTTAGAATCATTAATCCATAGAAATTCATCCAGTAAGGGTCTTGTCCAAATATCTTGTAATGTGCCATACCTAATCACCTCAATAAAGATAGAAGAATGGGAATACTAGTACCCAAATCAAATCCACAAAGTGCCAGTAAAGACCGAAGTACTCGATCGATACCGCATTCTTTGGAGTGTAACCGCCAAGCCATGCTTTGTAGGTCATGTAAGTCAAGCCAATGATTCCACCAGCAACGTGAGCACCGTGAGTTCCGGTAGTCACGTAGAAGAGAGATGCTGAGACCTGAATATCTGCTACCATATGTGCCCCTGTTGCTTCATCAACGTAGGAGTGATGTTGGTAGTGGTCGGCATTAATTGTGTAGCCTTCATCTACTAGTGAGATGATGTCATGTTCGTGTAGTCCAATCATACTAATCTCTGGAACGTAGAATCCGACAAACCACTCAACCATTTTCAGAGTAAGGAACAGAACTGCAAGGAACCAAGTTGCTCCTAGGTATCTGTATACCTTCTTCCGTCGAGCCTCATCATCTAGGTCAGGCATCTTTGCATAACGAAGTGCTTGCACAATTGTGAATGACGATATAATCAGTGCGAAGGTGTTGATTGCACCAGGTGCGATGTGCCACCAACTGGATGCGATAAGATGGCTAGCTGGCTCGAAGCATGTAACAACGACACCTTCCTGCCATCCGGTTGGGTTAGTTACCGGGTCGAACATTCCTCTTTCGAATACGGTACCACAGTTTTCGATTCCCAGTCTGTACCTCATATAGGTGCTGAACAAAGATGTGAAGACCATCATTTCGGACATTAGGAATACCCAAACACCAACTTTCCTAATCTGAATACCACGGAATGGAGTACCTGTTGCTCGAGGTTCGTAATTCCCGTCGAAGGATAGATCTTGTCTCCACCATATGAATAATGAGAATCCAATAACCATTAATCCAACTAGAATCATCGGGATATTTCCGGGGTTATAGGTCCCGTAGGACCATGCCTCCGCCATTGCAAAGAGGAAGATTGCAATTCCCATACTCATGAATAATGGCGAGAATGAATTGTGTGGAGCACCGTGCCCCCAATCGTGTGGACCCCATGGTTGAGGTGCATGATGGTCATCGTGGTAATCGTCGCTCAATGACTCACCTCCTCATGATCTTCGGGGACCATCAATCGATTGAACCACTGTCCTAACCTTCCTGGCTCATGTGCAATGTGCTCGTTCGCATCCTTGAGTACTGGAGGGTTGTGCCAATCGAAGGAAGGAGTTGGTGGTGGTGATGATGTCATCCACTCGAATGACCATCCACCCCATGGGTCGGCAGGAGCCTTTTCTCCCCTGACTAGACTAATCAACATGTTAGCAACCATGATGAAGTTAGAGAAGAAGAATAGGAATGCACTGACCGAGATGAATAGATTCCACTCAGCAGCCCATTCGGGTAGATTTGTGAAATCGTCTGTTGTGATGAAGTAGGTGTGATGCCTTCTTGCCATTCCAACAACACCGAGCTTGTGCATTGGCCAGAAGATACCATTGTAGGTTACGAATGCAGTCAAGAAGTGAAGAGTTCCCAATCTTTCGTCAAGCATTCGTCCAGTCATCTTTGGATACCAATAGTAAATCGCTGAGAAGAATCCGAAGACTGTACCTCCTACCAGTACATAGTGGAAGTGAGCTACAACGAAGTAAGTCTCGTGGAGGTGAGTATCCATTGCGATGGATGGGAAGAACATACCAGAAATTCCACCAAGCGTGAAGGTAACCAAGAATCCTAGCGCCCACAAAGTGTGTGTGCGATAGACAAGCGAACCTCCGTGCATAGTTTTCAGCCAATTGAAGATCTTGATACCAGTAGGAACCGCGACTAACATAGTTGTCAGCATTGTTACGAATCGTAGCGAAGGTGACATTCCGGAGGTAAACATGTGGTGTCCGTATACGATGAAAGCCACGATTCCGATTCCAGCCATTGCGTAAACCATTGAGCGGTATCCAAAGATAGAACGCCTTGCGGATGTAGCAAGAACCTCAGAAATAACACCGAATGCAGGCACAATAACCACGTATACCTCAGGATGTCCGAAGTACCAGAACAAGTGACTCCAAAGTAATGGGTCACCTCCAGCAGATATGTCATAGAATGCGGTGGAGATAGTTCTGTCAAGGTAGACTTGAATCAGCCCTACACCGAATGCTGGAATTGAAAGGAATAGCATTAGGTTAGCAACCAAAATACTCCATGTGAACAATGGCATCTGCATCCAACCCATTCCTTCTGCACGCATTACTGCCATTGTGGTAAGGAAGTTAATTCCTGTTAGAGTAGATGATGCTACCAGCATTATCTGTCCTGCAACCCACATTGTCACACCAGTATGTGCGCCTTCTGTTACGATGTAGGGAGCATATCCAGTCCATCCGGTATCTGCTCCTTCTCCGGTGAATACACCGGTGAAAATCAATAATGCAGCGAATGGTTGCAGCCAGAATGATAGAGCATTCAATCTTGGCATAGCAAGGTCCGGTGCACCAATTTGTAGGGGTACCATCCAATTTGCAAAACCGTTAATCAACGGCATAGCAGCAAGGAAAATCATAGTAGTTCCGTGTAGTGTGAAGAAAGAGTTGTACTCATCTTGGGAAATGAAGTCATTACCTGGAACTGCGAGTTGAATCCTAATCATCATCGCAAGAATTCCACCGATTCCAAGGAAGAATAGACCTTGCACGAAATACAGAGTTCCAATCTTCTTGTGGTCTGTGCTGGTGAGCCACTCGGTCAACCAAGGTGCTAGATGCTCCCAATCGAATGCATCAGGATTGGTTCTGTAGAATCCATACAGAACTGTGATTGTGAGAAGTATTCCAGAGATGATGATTAGTGTAGCCAATACCTTGTATGGGTCCGCTTCTTCCAATCCAGGACCTAATGATCCTGCAACCTTCAGAGTCAGTTTATTCCACTGATCTTCGGGGCCAGCATTTCCATCTCCATTAACAGAGTTTACATGGACTACGAAGTCAACATCTCTACCATGGCTTGGAGCAATCCACTCTACAGTCCATGATGTGTAATCGTTCCCTGCCTCAGTGTGAGTAACCTCGGATGGGCCATTGGATTGAACAGTCGCATCTAGAGGAGTAATTTCACCACCGGATGCCCAGAGGTTGAATCCTCCAAGATTTGCATTTCCTTCAGCGGATGGGCCACCAGTGAATGAAATTGTAACCTGATAGGTTTCAGACATGTTGTATTCTTCTGGAAGGCCATCCAAAGTCACCATGACCGCAGCATTTGGAGCAGCGGCGTGACAGTTACATCCACCAGCACTAATCTGATCATAATTTACTCCGGTTGGTAGGGAGTTTACTGCCGGTGATACGACCATCGCTATGGAGATTAACAGAAAAGCTACCATACTTCGTGAAATTGTAATGTTTCTTCCCATATCTTTCAACCCCCTCAGGCATGGATACTAACGCCCGCCATCATGTAGGCGTGGTCGTCTCCACAGTATTCAGTACAAAGTAGAAGGAAGTCCTCAACATCTTCGGCGAGAATCCAAACAGTGGTTGTTTGTCCCGGAAGGACGTCTTCTTTGACTCCTAAGGAGACAAACCAAGGTGCGTGAGTTACATCTTCAGAAGTCATGTATGCGAGATATGCATTCCCCGCCTGCAGAGAGAGATGAGGAACGGCTCTTCCGTCTGCCTCAGTAAATCCTGATTCACATAATTCTGCTTCGAGCGTTCCACAATCAAAACTCCAAACCCACTGCTTGGCTGTAATTTCGATCGTGTGGTAGCACCTTGCGGTGTACTCCCCTTTCAGTTCCGCGTCAGGATCGAAGGATAAGTCCGAACCGTACGTTTGGTATATTTCAGAATCGTAATCACATTCATAACCAAATTGTCCACCGTTTGGGGAAGCCCAAATATTGTCTAGCGGCGCCCAAGAGATGTAAGTCAGGTAGACGATTAGAATAAACGGAACAATCGTCCATGCCAGTTCCAATTTTAGATCATCATTTTCAGCAGGAAAAACTCCGACCTCTAAATTGTCTACGTTGGGGTTTTCCCCATCTTTAGAGCGATAGAAAAATGAGTGGTGATACAGCCACCCGAAGGTGAACAATGCAACCAAAGCCGACCAAGCAAGATACTCGTTCCAGAGGCTATCGTATAGAGGTGTGATGAGAC
>WTHI01000103.1:0-4731 GCA_011523185.1 Methanobacteriota archaeon | reverse complement strand
TCCTAAGGTATCCATTGACTATTTGCCACCCTATTTTTGTTGGAATGGTGTATGGAATTCTAGCTAGTATGACTCTAATTGTCCCATTTGCTTACGCCGGTTGGGAAGATTCTACTGGTTTGCAAGATATGGTGGTTGACTGGGGAACAATCAGTCTGATCTTTTGTGCAATGACCGCTAGCTTGGGAGGCTTCTCTTTACTAATTTCTAGTTTGTTCAAGCGCCCACCTGTTAGGCTTGAAAATCGCAGACGCTATCTCTTCCCAGTACCTTTCATCGGTCTACTACTATTGACTTGGGCCATGATTGGAGAAGCACCTGAATTTGTAAGTAGTATTGGATGGTTCCTCGCGATTTTACCCGGCCCTCTTTACATTCATCTGTCCTATGCTCCAAGATGGAGAATGCTAGACCGCATAGACCGTGGTTTAGATCCATTTGATGGAATGAAAATTACAATCGCTCCGGATAATTCCTTAGAGCCTGATGAATTAGATGATGATGACCTCGACGAAGTCGTCTCAGAAGCATAGACCTTGATGACAATTTAGTCAAGTTTGATGTAATTCACCTGAGCGACTGCTACGAGGTTATTTTCTGAATCATAGAGTTCCGCTTCCGAGAGGCTCATGGTTCTCCCTGCCTTAATCACCCTTGCAACACATCGAACATCAGTATTGCAAGGCCTTAGGAATCTTATGTTGAAATCAGTAGTAGCGACTTTTGCTTCCGAGCCGATTACTGTAAGAATAGCCCAACAAGTCACGGTGTCGGCAATTGTCCCTAGTAAGCCCCCGTGGAATGTCTCGTAAATCCCATCCCACTTCATGGCCCGAGGAACATGGCCTTCGCATTCACCCTTATCGAGTCGTAGTATTTCCATCTGTAACGTTTCAATTATAGGTACTGAATGTATTCTCTTCATCATCGCATCGATTTGATTTTCTGACAAACTAGAAGTTTCAACCATCTGACCACCTCAGATTAGACCGAGATTTTTTCCTACATGCTCGAAGATTCTCAGAACCTGATCTAGGTCTTCTCTAGTTAATCCTGCAGACATTTGAGTTCTCACTCTGGCCTTATCTCTAGCAACCATTGGGAACGTGATTGCCCCAGCCATTACGCCTTCTTTTGCTAGAGATTGTGAGAGCGACTTTGCATTTGCAGATTCTCCACACATTACTGGAATAATTGGAGTTTCAGACAGACCTGTGTCAAAACCTAATGATTGCAATTCATCTCTGAAATAATTTGTATTTTCCCAAAGCCTTGCATGATGTTCTGGTTCCGCCATCAAAACCTCAACAGCCGCCTTCTGAGCCGCCGCAACGCCCGGTGGCTGACTACCTGATAGTAACCAGGAACGAGAATGATTCAGTGCATGTGTTCGAACATCCTCAGAACCTGCAACAATTCCTCCTTGTACCCCCAAAGCTTTGGAGAACGAGCCGACCTCAAAATCTACTTTTCCTTGTAACTTGAAGTGGTCGACAATTCCTGCTCCACCTTCACCTAGAACACCCTCTCCATGACAATCATCAACGTATACCATTGCACCATGTTCTTCGGCGAGAGACGAAATCTCATCTAATGGTGCAATATCTCCATCCATTGAGAATACACCATCTGTGATAATCAATTTTCTATCAGCGGTGGAATGCTCATTTAGAACCGCCTCCAATGCTCCCATATCATTGTGAGAGTATACCGCGCGTTGGGCTTTTGTTAATCGAACTCCATCTATAATTGAGCCGTGATTAAGTTCGTCACTGATAATCACATCCTGTTTCCCCTGCACTAATGTTGGGATTAATCCAACATTTGCAGTGTACCCAGCAGAGTAAATTAAAGAAGCCTCAACACCCTTGAATTCAGCTACCTTTTTTTCGGCTTCTAAATGAATATCCATGGTCCCGGCTATAGCTCGAACAGAGCCACTTCCTGCACCGTATTTTGTGGTGGCATCAATCATCGCCTGGACTATTTTTGGATGGTTTGTCAGATTGAGATAATTGTTTGCCGAGAGCATGATGGTTGATTTGCCATCCATTGTAACTCTTGGCTGATTAGCGGATTGGAGTGTTGGGGGATTCCATTCCAAACCCTGTTCTTTTAGCGCCTCGAAGCGCTCCTTCATCCATGAGGTGTCGCCGCTCACGTACCTGACAGGTCGCCTGCCTTGATGATTTCATCGGAACGGCAGACTAACTTCGTCGACGACTCTTTCAGCACTAGCGGGCTTCACAGTGTATGGAGAGCACAGTCCCCACTGTGACAATTCTTGGAACGGCCCAGGACGGGGGAGTCCCTCAAGCAGGATGTGGGTGCTCAAATTGCAATGCAGCATTCGAAAACCCGGAAAGAGTTCGATTTCCAGTATCTCTAGGAGTTATCGATAACCAGGGTGGGATGCACCTAATCGAAGCAACTAGGGCTTTACCAGAACAGTTGAAAATATGGGCCGATGCTTGTGGATATGAAAGCCCAATAAGGCCTAACTCAGTATTGCTAACCCATGCCCATTTAGGTCATATCGAAGGAATCGGTCAATTCGGTAAAGAAGCAATGGGTTGCCGAAATCTTACACTTGTGGCTAGTGAATCTGTGGCTTCAATTCTTCAGGAGAAGAATCTAATGACCCCATTTGTTAGAGCAGAATTCACCTTAGATAATCTGCCTAAATTCCAACAAGGGGGAGTAGTGTTTGATTTCATACCCGTCCCTCACAGAGACGACACTTCTGACACCCATGCGATTTTAATTTCAGGAGAAAATAACCGAGTGTTATTTCTTCCAGATCATGATGATTGGGAACAGACTTTGAAATCTGTAGGATATACAAATCCAAATGATTGGTTTCAGTCTCTGGGAGCAACTTATGTGTTACTAGATGCCACCTTTTGGAATGGAGAAGAACTACCTGGTCGAGACATGAAGCATGTACCTCATCCCACTGTTGAAGACTCTCTTGAAAGACTTCAGCAAGGAGGTGAAGGTGGCCCTGAAATAATTTTCATTCACCTTAATCATACCAATCCACTGAATAATCCGAATAGCCCCGAATCTCACATGATTGAAGACGCTGGCCATAGTATTGGTCAGAGGGGCTGGACCGTAGAATTGTAATGCGAAATACTGATGCTTATTTGTAATGGGTTTGACGCATAGTCATGGAACTGTCTGGGACAGTCACAAGTGGACTTGGACGAGCTCATGTTTTCATGGCTCAGAGTCACTATCAAGAGCAGTTCAAAACGGTCCTAGGATCCGGTGCATGGCCAGGTACTCTCAATGTAGATATTTTAGAAGATGGAATAAACACCTATCAAGATCTGAGAATCATATCGGGTTTGGAGCAAGGTGAAATTTCTGAAGACATAGAATCGATTAGAATCGCAGGATTTGAACGGGACGGAAGGTCTTTCGGTGGCGCTACTGCTTTCCCTGCAAGTATTTCATCAGATGGAGAGAATTGGATAAAATGTGCAATTCTCATTCCTGATTTAACTCGACATACTAAAACAGCCGAGGTGATTTCGAGTTCTTTCCTGCGCGAAAGATTACCCTGTTCGGATGAAGATATGGTTACTCTACGTCTTGGATGAGTCTCAACCATTCTCTCTCTAAGATTGAACTATTTTCCATCTTGGCTAGATTCAACCATTGTTTGTGAGCTCTTTTTCCCTTTGGGGGTATACTGATTCCCTCAATGATATTTGGAATCTCAAACTTATGAGAAAAATCACGATGACCTAACGACCAAAGAATAAGACCGTCAGCTGGCGCCAGACCAAAATCTAATGTCTCCTCAGGTTTTTCTAAAGCCAATGCTATCTCATCTAATTCAACATCATTATTTGCAAATTTATGAAGTGATGAAGCCATTCGACGAATTTGATTCCACAAGAATGATTCTGCAAGCACGGTGAATCCAACGATACGTCCTGAACTATCCTGCCAAGGCTGGCAAGATTCAATTTTGCGAATTGGGCTTCTACCGGAATCGAGCCTGCAGAAATTTGTGAAATCATGCTGGCCGACAAAAAGGTTGCAAGCATTGCTAAATCTCTCATATTCTACGTCAGAAGGCCAGCTAGGAATCATTTCTAAACGATAGATATAGAGTCTTTTTTCCGCGATTCTTGACCTTGTACCCTCAGGCACTCTACAAGCCTTCCAGACCACTATGTCTTCGGGTAGATGATCATTTAATGCAGAAACAAGAGACGACTCATCGATAACATTAGCAATATCCGTTGGAAGAGAGATTGTTGCCAAATTCATCCTTACGCTTACCCCTGAGTCCGTTCTACTCGACATCTCAAGACAGGATTCAGTCCACCACCCTAATCTTTCGATAGCTTGTTTTAGTTCACCTTGGACAGTTCGGACATCAGGTTGAATTTGGGAACCGTGGAATTTAGCACCATGGTAGCCGAAGGCGACCATCATTAGGTCGCTATCCACGCCGAACCCTCTTCACTCTTCGAGTCCGAGGTACTCAATAGCCTCTTCAGCGGATGAAAAGCCAAGGCCTAGAAGTGCAAAGGTCACAGCCTCAGAGATATATTGTCTTGCAATCGGTGCACTTCTATCGAAGTTAGTTTTGAGATCTATTGCCTCGATTAATCCTCTTGCAGCCTCATAGAGATGGAAAGAAACATCGGTTTCATCGGAGGCTTTTCCTATTTCAACCAACTTGTGTAATTGCCTAACCGCCATAGGAAT
>WTHI01000044.1:0-4803 GCA_011523185.1 Methanobacteriota archaeon | reverse complement strand
ATCGGAGTATCTGGTGGTATCGATTCTGCAGTAACTTCAACTCTCTCAGCAAAAACCGGTTTGCCTACAATCGTTCTCAATATGCCAATCAACCAAGATCCGGAGCAATATGAGTTATCGAACAAACATATTTCCTGGCTAGAATCTAATTTTGATAATGTCGAAGGCAGATTAGTAGATTTGACAGGCACCTATGACGTATTCAATCAGCAGATGAAAGAACACGATTTATCCTCCCTTGCACTAGCTAATTCCCGTGCTCGTTTACGAATGACCACTCTCTATGCAATCGCGGGTTCTAATGGCGGTATAGTTGTAGGAACTGGAAACAAAGTCGAGGACTTTGGAGTTGGCTTTTTCACAAAATACGGCGATGGTGGAGTCGATATCTCACCCATCGCCGACCTAATGAAATCAGAAGTCTATGAGGTTGCTAAGGCTCTGGACATCATTGAGGAAATTCAACAGGCAGCGCCTACGGATGGATTGTGGGATGACGGCAGAACTGATGAGGAACAAATCGGGGCGACATACGCTGAATTAGAATGGGCAATGAGGTATGAAGAAAATCCATCAGAGGATTTGACCGAACGACAACGTCAGGTTCTAGAAATTTATCGCGGATTCAACAAAGCTAATTCCCACAAGATGAATCCAATCCCAATTTTTGAGATGAATCATCGTCGATGAGGGATGCTGATGTCAATGCAACTCTGTGGAACCGAAGAGGTTCGAGATGCTATTGAGAAAGGAGAATCCATATCATTGATTTTGGCAAAAAGAGATCATCAAAATCAAGCGGTCGATGAAATCATTTTGATGGCCGAAAGATCTGAAATTCGTGTGATTGAAGGCTCAGAGAATGATTTGTGGAGAATGGCAAGGGATAATTCTGATGGTGCACCAGACATTCTTGCTCTAGTAGGAAGAAATCCTTCTGCCACCTTCGAAGAAGTTCTCCAATCGGGTGGTCTAATTTGGATGCTTGACGGAGCAAAATATCCAGTCAACATTGGTTTTTGTATACGGACTGCTGAAGTCTCTGGAGCAGATGCTGTGATCATAGATGGTCCATTGAATAATCAAGAAAGAAGCGCGGCGAAACGTGCCTCAATGAAAGCACATAGATTCATTCCAGTCTTCTGGCGTAAAGCCATTGAGTCGATTCAATTGGCTAAACAGGCGGGATTCCGTCTAATCGCAGTAGAAGATGTTGGGGAAAAGACACCTTGGGAAGTTGACTTGACTGGTAATGTAATTCTAATAGTGGGAGGTGAAAGAGAAGGCATTAGCGATGAGGTATTGTCTTCAGCAGACGAAGTCATCAAGATACCAATGACAGGTTTTGTCCCGTCTTTCAATCTACAGGCACCGTTATCTTCTGTCGCTATCGAGGCTCAAAGACAGCGTTTTGGATGACTTCGAGTTATGCTTCTGAACTAGGCTTGACTACTATTTGGAACGTTGCTACTATTGCAAAAATAGTGGCTGAGGTTAAAGCAATCATTGCACCACTTGCTGCTTCTGTTTCAGCTGCATAATATATCCCTATAATCGTCGAAGTCAAACCAAAAAATTGTGTCCAAAGAATGCAGGAACGAAAACTCCTACCAACAAATTGAGCGGTAGCCGCTGGAGTTACCAAGAGAGCAGTGACTAACAATGCGCCGACAATTTTTACCATACTAACGACTACTGCTGCAGTTAGTATACTGAACAATAAACCAACATCTCGCACAGGTAAACCTTGGACTCTTGCGGCTAATGGATCAATGGTGGTCGCCAACAAAATCGGATGGATGAAAAATAAACTGGTTATTACCATGACAGAAACTATGGTGATTATCCCGAGGCTAAATGGTGTGATTAGATTCAAGCTACCCCAAAGATAACCATGGACGTCGCTGGTTATACCTCCACCCCATAACCCAAGCATCACTAGACCAAATGCCAACATACCTGTAAGGAAGATAGCAATTGATGCATCACCAGTCAATAACTCTCTTGATTGTAGTTCGTATATTAGAATTGAAGCAATAGTGCTGAACAATAATGCCCAAATTAATGAGTCTGCGGCTGAACCAATCACAATAGCAAAAGCAACCCCTCCGAAAGATACGTGTGCTAATCCATCGCCAATTAGAGAAAGATTACGAATCAAAAGAAAAGAACCCATGAGTCCAGCAATAATGGTGGCCAAAATTGCAGCAATCATTGCACTTTGAAACAATTCAACCTCGAAATATAACGGGAAGGTATTGCCCGGAACAATTGGAGCAAAGAATTCTAAAATCGGCGATACTGTATGTAGAGCACCTCTTCCAACTTCTTCAACAATTTCTCTAAACATCTAGTATCCTCCTTTGGGCCAATTTCCTAATGGTGGTGTCCGCTCGATTCATCGTGTACTGGATTTATTCCCCTTAATTCAGCAATTTCAGTAAGATCAGGAAATTCACTTGTTTCCCCATCGAATTTGATAGTTTCTTCAAGGTAAATCATTCTATGAGCGGTTTGGCGAATAGCAGCTAAGTCATGAGATACCATTAGTATCGTCTTTCCAGCATCATGGCAGAGGTCATCTAATAATTTTAACAATGAACTTCTGGCTTCTCGATCAATACCAACTAGCGGCTCATCAAGAATGATAAATTCAGCTTCAGATGCCAAGGCCCGTGCAATAACTGCTCTCTGCCTTTGCCCCCCCGATAGCCTCGCAACATCGGTATGTTCAACATCCTTCAACTCGACCATTTCTATTGCCTTATCGACAACTGCATCGATTCTTTTCCGATCAGGGAAAAACATGTTCCGGCTCGAAATAGAACCCAATTTTACGAGTTCTCGAACAGTAATTCGCAAGTTGTTTGGAATATTTGATGCTGCTTGAGAAACCCAAGATATTCTTCCATCATTTTTCCTGGACATCGGCCCGCTACCGTAAATTCGAATTTCACCAGTATTCTCCTTGAGTATCCCGAGTATAGCGAGAAGAAGAGTCGTCTTTCCACTTCCGTTCGGTCCTACAATTCCAACGAATTCGCCTTTAGCAATTGCCAGATTAATGTCTGAAATTACTAATTTACCAGAACGAATTACAGAAAGATTGTCGACTTGCAAAATGTAGTCAACAATCTCCTTTTTTTCTGATTGTCCGGTCAGCATAATCAGCGCCTCTACTTTGATTCAGGATGGAATTCCCATCCTTCATTATTTATCAAAGAGCCCTTGCTTGTAAGTATCTAGTCAACATTTTGAAAGCGAGAGAGAAGAATGCAATCCCCACAAATAAGATAGGAATGTAGTCTATAGTATGCATAATCTAATCTCCTAAGCTTACAAAATTGAACTTGTTTAACAGCCCATTCCAGCCTTCAAGTTATCCAGGTTCTTTTCCATCAGACTGAGGTAATCATCCTCTGAATCCATTGGTGGCATTTCCATTGTATAGAGTGTCTGAATACTGATTCCCTCAGGCATTGTGCCAGATTTTGTCTGTTCAACGATTCCTGCCACAGCG
The DNA here is from genome assembly GCA_011523185.1 of Methanobacteriota archaeon. GTDB lineage: Archaea > Thermoplasmatota > Poseidoniia > Poseidoniales > Thalassarchaeaceae > MGIIb-O1. Next base: position 1,283 of record WTHI01000044.1, on the reverse strand, counting down.
TCAGGGTTGGTATATTCTTCTACGAATAATATAGTCAGGCCATCTTCTTCAATTTGCTCAAGAACTTCAGCAATATCTGCTGCTGATGGCTCGCCTTCTGGATCTAATCCATGAACTGTTACGAAGCGTATATCGTAGGTGTTTCCAATATAGGAATAGGCATTGTGATTCGCAACGACAGTCCTTTGCTCACATTCGTCACTGATAGCACTGTACTTCATGTGTAGGCTATCCAACTCTGCCTTGAACGCTTCAGCATTCTCTTCGAATGTATCTTTATGCTCTGGATACTGTTGGCTTAAGGCTTCGACTACTAGATCGACTTGAGCCCTGAATGCCAGTGGAGATAGCCAGCTGTGCGGGTCATACTCAATCTCTTCACTGGAGTGACCATCATGGTCATCTTCCTCATCGGAGTGGTCATCTTCCTCATCAGAGTGATCGTCTTCCTCATCGGAGTGGTCATCATGGTCGTCATGACCATGGTCGTGGCCATCATTCATTAGAACGAAGAATTCTACATCAGTAGGTATAGCGAACCCGTAATCTCCCTCTTCCTCAATGTGAATGACAACGTATCCAACTTCGTGATGCCCTTCTTCATTGTCATGGTCATCTTCCTCGTCAGAGTGGTCGTCTGTTTCATTGTGCTCTTCATCATGCTCATCGTGATCATCATGCTCTTCTGGGAATGATAGTGTGTGAGCAACGAAATCTGCATGGATTTCGGGCAGGCCGTGGTGCTCTTCTTCCATCCACATGTGGCCTGCAGCCTCGCAATCTTCCTCCGTGGTATATTCGTCATGAGTCTCATGGGTTTGTTCATCATGACATGTCTCAGGAGCCCAGTGGTCATCGTGTTCATCCTGGCCATCATCATGTCCATCTTCGTCATGGTCGTCATGACCATGGTCATGGTGAGCATGTCCACCTAGCATCTTCAAAGCAGCCATATTGAAGTCCTCATCATGCTCAGATTCGAACTCAAGAACGTATTCTCCTTCTTCCATATGGAAGATTGAGATTACTGTGTCAGTAGGACAACCTGCTGGGTTCTGAATGGTCTCCTCTGCTTCAGCATGTGCGTGGCCTTCATGATGGCCTTCCTCTAGTTCCATAATTTCGTGAATGAAATGTTCAAGTTCATTGATATCTAGAAGTCCATCCATATTTGCGTCGCTCTCGTTGAAGATTTCCATCAGGACAGACATTTCTTCCTCGTGTTCACCATCATGGTCACCGTGATCATCATCATCGGTTTCATTGTGCTCATCATGGTCATC
>WTHI01000001.1:0-4905 GCA_011523185.1 Methanobacteriota archaeon | reverse complement strand
ACAAATCTAACGGCCAACTAGACGCAGCAGCATCTTTGATTCTTTGCGATTGGTCTAGTGTAGCTGAATGGCGATGCTGGGATGGTCGATTATTCCTCTACGTTGAACCAATTCTAGGGGAGAGTTTTGAAGACGCAGACGCATTCCTAAATGCAGATATTTGGTCAAGACTAACTACTGAATTATCTACCAAAGATAGACAATCATACTCCGAGTCAGTAATCTTAGATTGGATGCAAAGGAGAGAGCAACTTGGAGACACATTAAACCCTGATGAAGACCCCCGAATTCTACCCACAATGGAATCCCACAAGTCGTTGACAGAGAGCCTATTTGATTTCATTGAATTGTCTCAAGAAGGGGGTCTGAATTTGTTAATCGGCCGAGAATATTTAGAACCAGAAGAATGGATATTAAATGGGGAAAAATTGCTGGAGGCTCTATCATGACAGATTTGCCTATGGAACCCAATCCTCCGTCAATGGCGCCCGATTCAGGGGTTGTAGTCCTAGGGAGGTTTCAGCCATTTCATCTCGGTCATGAGTATATGTTAGAATCAGCGTCTAATTGGAGAAATGAAAACAACCCAAATGCGCCTCTAATAATAGCCATTGGTTCTTCTAATCGGCCTCAAAATTTGCGAAATCCTTGGACCTATGAAGAAAGAAGTCAGATGATCGAAACTTGGACTAAATCAGCCCAAATTGAAAATTTTCAGATTTGTTCAATTCCCGATATTGAAGACCCACCAAATTGGGTAACTCATGCTAGTCAATACCACGGTCAGGCGGGTGTATTGGTGACTACTGACATGGGGACTGCAGAGTTGTATACAGCATCTGGATGGGATGTAATCTTGCTTCCTTTAGAACAGCGTGAACGCTTTGAGGGCTGGAGGGTCAGAGAAACGGCGAGAATGCTCAGCACTATCGGCGATCAAGATGCAATTCGAGAAGTCCTTGGGACATTAATTCCCATGCCGGTTCTAGAGCATCTTATCGAAACCAATGGTTTGCATCGACTAGCCTTCATGGGAGAAGGCGGTGAGCCAGTTGGTTGATTAGAATTAACAATCCTGGCAAAGTACATTTTCGATTGGTTCTTCATTTATCCATGATGTGAACCAATCAGCAAAAATTACTCCATTTACCTCTAGGGAGTAAAATCGACTATCTAACAAAATAGTATGTCCGTTTCCTGGAGCCATGTATAGATATTGATCGACTCCATATTCAGATGTCTTATTCATCGAATACATTATTTTGTCCTTGTATGGAATGCTCATATCATTACCAAGTAAAGCGCTAAACATTCGCATTGTCTCGTCGTTTGAATCTGTAAATCTAGCAAATCTGATTTCATTGTTGACATCGTGACTGGCGATTGCTAGGTCGCCGGAGTCCATTTGGTTGAAGTTTAGACCTAAGGACATTGGAAAGTCCAAAACCGTCTCTTGCATATTCCAAATTTCATAGAAGTCATAGGTGTTATTGGTGTATAATCCACCACTGCCATCGTTGAATACCATAATCTTAGCATCTGGATAATCTAGTGAAGCTTGTGCTCCGTAGAATGGTGAAGGGATTGAACCAGCACTAGAACCAGCTACTAGGATAGTTTGCGCATTTGGGTAGTTTTCTAACATGTGAGAATATGCAAATTGTGCATTTGCGTGACCATGGTGGCTTACATTGTTGTCGGAGTAAATCCCCTGACTAAATCCTAGGTGTACATCTCCAGTGCAATAAGGCACGTAAATCCAAGACCAATCCGCTATAGGATTGGCTGAGTTTCTGAAATTACCAATGCCATATGCATTGGAATGGAATATTGAACCGATGTTAGGGTCATCGTCATGCACAGTAGTCTTGTATGTTCCACCGGGGTTTTTGCAACTATGGTCTTCCCAGCAAGCACCTCCGCCCTGGAAGTAAAGAATCACCCTCTCCGGGTCGGCATCTCTGGTCCAGAATGTCCATTCTGAACCATCTGAACATTCACAATCTTCCCCTCCTGGTCTTTCTACCCAATTGACTCCATATTGTGATTCCCAAGGGATCAAACAAGACCCATCATCATCCGTGGCATTTTCATCATAATTATCTGCCAACGAGTCTGTACATCCTACAATTTCATTGATATCTAAAACACCATCTCCATCGGAGTCAGCATATTCACAAGAGCCATCTTCGACGTCCGCGTTGATGTCGAAATTAGTTGCTAATTCATCCATACAACCTTCTATCGTCTTAGGTTCAGATTCCGCTGTACATCCAGATAACAGCAATGAGATTACGATTAATCCTATGGCGATTTTTTTCATCCTGAGATTCACGATTTCAAGCGAAGAGCAATGCCGATATAAATTAGTGTGCTTAACCACACCTAGTGTTTTGTGATTCACCTATTCGCTGGTAACAATCACTTTTGCAGGTCTTAGTACTCTATCATGTAACAAATAACCCGACTCTAACTCTTCCAAAACAAGACCAGATTCCTGTCCTTCTTCTACCGGAACCGTCGCAATTGCCTCCATTTTAGTAGGGTCAAATATCTGTCCGGTGGTTTCTAGAATAGTAACGCCTTCCGATTCAAGAGCGTTTTTGAGAGAGTTAAGTGTCATCTTTACACCTTCTGAAATAGCCTGATTTTCACCATTTTGATTGGATAATGCCTTCTCCAAAGCATCGATTGCAGGAATAATTCTAGAGGCCAAACCGGCGGCTCCGAATTTTATTGCTTCAGTCCGATCTCTCTGCCCCCTTTGGCGAGCATTTGCGGTCTCGGCCTTTGCATATTGCAATTCTTTCTGGAGTTCCTCGATCTTCGCTTCAAGTGCAGCCATCTCATCCTCGGGTTCTTCCGACTGTTCGTCAGCGTCCGACTCCCCATCAGGCATGGTCCTTCGGTCCACAGCGACGTTCAAGAATCCAATGGTTGTCGATGATGTGACAATCCTCATTCAAGGTAGAAATATTCACCGCTGACTTTCTGTTCTCGGTCCTTTCTACTTCCTGGCTTGTTTATTCTTGGTCTGAAAGACTCATGGTCTCTCCTGAAGGTTACATCGACATCACTTAGGAAGCGATTCATTCCTTTTCTCAATGACATCGGACCCTCTGCGTTACCATACGAGCCACCCTTTCCATCGAAAACTAACAAAGAATCAGAAACGATGTCGATGAAATAGATATCATGGTCGATTACCATAGCGGCTTTCTCATTACTTTCCATTGTTCTTCGAATCGCCTTTGCTGCTTCCATTCTAGCGTTCGCATCTAGATGGGCACTTGGTTCATCGAGCAAGTATAGGTCCGCTTCCTTACCCAAGCATATAGCAATACTAACTGCTTGTAATTCTCCGCCAGAGAGCTTTTTTGCCCTCAATTCTAACAATTGGTCGACCTGTAATGGACGAATAACTTGGGTATTGAATTCCCCACTTCTCCATTTCCCACCTAGTTCAGTATCTAGCCAATCTTGTACTGTTCCATCAAAGTCTGTACTGACATGTTGCGGTTTGTAAGATATCTCAGCATCCATTGTGCACCATCCTTGATCTGGTTCTATTTCACCAGCAATCATCCTGACCATAGTTGTCTTTCCTGTTGCATTGGGGCCAACAACACCTACTACCTCAGCGCTACGGACTTCACCTTCTCCAGTTTTCAGTTTGAAGTCACCCAAAGTCTTCTCCATATCTCCCCAAGATAGAATTGTTTGACCAACTTCTTCGCCCCTAACTCTACCACGAAGGAATTGGATGGGTTTGTCTCGAATTCTGACGTTTTCTTCAGGAAGAAAGCCGTCAAGATAGGCATTGATTGCGGTTCTAGTCGACCTTGCTGGAGTAAAGATGCCAAACGCGGCTCTTTCTCCATATACTACGTGAAGAAGGTCACAGAGCACGTCTAGAATAGCTAAATCGTGCTCGACAACGAGAATTCTCTTTCCACGCTCAACCATATCCTGAATTATTCTAACCACTCTCATTCTTTCATGAATATCTAGGTAAGACGAGGGTTCATCGAAGAAGTAAACATCAGCTTCCTTGAGTAATGTAGCTGCCATAGCGACTCTCTGTAATTCTCCACCGGATAATTGGCCTAGAGTTCTATCTAGAATATGGTCGATTGCTAACAACTCTGCATAATGATCTAGTTCTCCTCTATCGTCAACTCTCGCAAGTAATTCCATCGCCTTTCCATCGAAAATTTTCGGTAACTTATCGATGTACTGAGGCTTAACTGCAATCTTTACCCCTTCTTCGGCAACCATGCTTAGATAATCTCTTAATTCTCCTCTTGGGAATGATTCGATTATTTCATGCCAATCTCGTGAATCAATAGTCCAATCGCCAAGATTTGGACGAAGAGAACCAGATAGCAAATTTATCGCAGTAGATTTCCCCATTCCGTTTGGACCTAGAATACCGACTACCTGCTCTTCACGGGGAGCAGGTAAACGGAACAAACGGAATCCATTTTCACCATATCGATGAGTCATTTCACCATCTAATTCTTCGGGTAGATTCGTGATGATTAACGCATCAAATGGACATTTGTTAACACAAATTCCACAGCCGATACAAAGAGGTTCGGAAACTAATGGTTTACCGCTTGAGTCGTCTAGAACGATACATTCGATTCCATTACGAACAGGCGGGCAAAATGCCCAACATTCTGCATTACATTTCTTTGGCTGGCAACGGTCTTCAAGTAACACTGCCACCCTCATGAATATCCCTCCGAATTGCTATGCTCGATAATCTTCCCTTTTGTCTTAGCCTTTCAAAGCCACTTCTTGCTCAGAGAGCAAGGAAGCGGTATCTAGCGTATACGTATGCGGCCAGAGAGATTTTCTCAGCCTTTGATAATTGCACACGCTCTGTAAACACATCACCAT